>CAZEGY010000028.1:0-16612 GCA_964511815.1 uncultured Rhodovulum sp. | reverse complement strand
ATGAGGAAGGCCTTGCCGCGGAAGTCGAACTTGGCGATCGCCCAGGCCGCGGCGACGCCGAAGGCGGCGTTGAGCGGCACGGCGATGGCCGCGACGATGAGCGTCAGCTTGATCGCCGAGCGCACGTCCGGGTTGGCGAAGGAGGCGACGGCCTCGGCGAAGCCCTTGGCGAGCGCCTGCGTGAAGACCGCGACGAGCGGCGCGAAGAGCACGAGCACGAGCATGCCGAGCACGACCGCGATCAGGGCGATGCGCAGCCAGTCGGGCTCGGTGGTGGCCGCGCGGGACTGGCGGCGAAGCTCGGCGATGCCGGTGGGGAATGCTATGTCGGACATCAGTTGCCGAACCTCCGGCGGCTCCAGACCTGGACGAGATTGATGGCGAGGAGCATCGCGAACGAGATCGCGAGCATCGCGATCGCGATGGCGATGGCGCCGTTGTAGTCGAACTCCTCGAGCTTGATGACGATGAGGAGCGGCGCGATCTCGCTCTGGTAGGGCAGGTTCCCGGCGATGAAGATCACCGATCCGTACTCCCCGACCGCCCGCGCCAGCGCCAGTGCGAAGCCGGTGAGCAGCGCCGGCGTCAGCATCGGCAGGATCACCCGGCGGAAGGTCCGCCCGCGGTAGGCGCCGAGCGTCGCCGAGGCCTCCTCGACCTCGCGCTCGATCTCCTCGATCACCGGCTGCACCGTCCGCACCACGAAGGGCAGGCTGACGAAGACGAGGGCGACGAAGATGCCGAGCGGGGTGTAGGCGACCTTGATCCCGAGCGGCGCGAGCAACTGCCCGAAGGCGCCGTTCGGCGCGTAGAGCGCGGTCAGCGCGATGCCCGCGACCGCCGTCGGCAGCGCGAACGGCAGGTCGACGGCGGCGTCGACGAGGCGCTTGCCCGGGAAGCGGTAGCGGGCGAGCACCCAGGCGAGGGCGAGGCCGAAGCCGAGGTTGAAGAGCGCCGCCAGGAGCGAGACGCCGAAGGACAGCCTGAGCGAGGTCCACACCCGCTCGGTGTGGATCGTCCTCCAGACATCGGCGGCGCCGATGCCAGCGCCCCGCCAAAGCAGGGCGCCGATCGGGATGATGACGAGCAGCGACAGCATCGTCATCGTGATGCCGAAGGCGAGGCCGAAGCCCGGCAGCGCCGACGGCGTACGGAAGGTTGCAGCCCGCATCTTCCGTTACCTCGGGGTGTAGATCTGGTCGAAGATGCCGCCCTCGCCGAAGTGCTCGGGCTGGACCTTCTCCCACCCGCCGAAGTCGTCGATCGTCGCGAGCTCGAGCTCGGGGAAGCGCGCCACGTCCTCGGGATCGGCCGCCGAGGTGTCCCAGGCACGGTAGTAGTGCTTGAGCGCGATCGCCTGCGCCTCGGGGCTGTAGAGGTACTCGAGATAGGCCTGCGCCGCCGCACGCTGCGCGTCCGAGCCGATGTTGCCGTCGACGAGCGCCACGGTCGGCTCGGCGACGATCGAGACCGTCGGCTGGACGATCTCGAACTGGTCCGGTCCGAGTTCCTCGAGCGCGAGATGGGCCTCGTTCTCCCAGGCGAGCAGCACGTCGCCGATGCCCCGCTGGGCGAAGGTCGTCGTCGAGCCGCGGGCGCCGGTGTCGAGCACCGGCACGTGGGCGAAGAGATCGTGCATGTAGGTGCGGACCTCGTCCTGGTTGCCGCCGAACTCCTTCTCGGCCCAGGCCCACGCGGCGAGGTAGTTCCACCGCGCCCCGCCCGAGGTCTTCGGGTTCGGCGTGATGACCTGGACGCCGTCCTTGACGAGGTCGCCCCAGTCCTCGATCCCCTTCGGGTTGTCGGCACGGACGAGGAAGACGATCGTCGAGGTGTAGGGCGCCGAGTTGTGCGGGAGCCGGCCCTGCCAGTCCGCCGGGATCTTGCCGCTCTTCTCGGCGATGACGTTGATGTCGCTCGCGAGCGCCAGGGTCACCACCTGCGCCCCGAGGCCGTCGATGACGGCCCGGGCCTGCGCGCCCGAGCCTCCGTGCGAGGTCTTGATCTCGACGGGATCGTTGCCCTCGGCCGCCCAGTGCTTGGCGAAGGCGGCGTCGTACTCGCGGTAGAGCTCGCGCGTCGGATCGTACGAGACGTTGAGAAGCGTCGTCGACTGCGCCCGGGCGCCGCCCGCGGCGAGCCCGGTCGCGACCACCGCTGCCGCGAGGACCGTCGCGGTCGGGCGGATGAACCGCGCCGCCCGGCCGACGAGGCCCGCGAGTGCGGGAAGCAGGGGTTCGGGCTTGCCGCCGGCGTCCCCGTCCCCCGGAGCGGGCGCGATGTGGAGGGTGCCGAACATGTCGAAGTGGACATAGGCAAGCGGGAGCGTGGTCGCATCGGCCATCGTCTGCGGCGCGCCGGGCAATCGGTCGGTGCGCGTCTGGTCGTCGTCCATCGGGGTCTCCGAGTTGAGTTTCCCGGTAATGACGACAGAGTTTGTAGATATAATCAACAAGAAATTGCCGCCATATTAACCCCATGATCTCAAGGGGTTACTCGGCGGCTTCGGCTTCCGTGGCGACAGGCACAAGCGACTCGTCGCGCAGAAGGTCGGCGAGGGTGAGCGACTCGATGAGGAGGAGGTAGTTGGCGAAGACGCTGCCGAAGACCGCGCGGATGCGGCAGGACTCCTCGTCCTTGCAGTCGGCGCACGGCTGGTAGGCGCCCCGCGACAGGCACGGCAGCGGCGCCATCGGCCCGTCGATCAGCCGCAGGATCGCGCCGATCGAGATCGACTCCGGCGGCTTGATGAGCAGGTAACCCCCGACCCTGCCGCGGCGGCTGCCGATCAGCCCGCCGCGCTTGATCTCGAGCAGGATGTGCTCGAGGAAGCGCTTCGGCGTGCCGCCGCGATCGGCGATCTCCTCGATGGTCAGCGACGAGCCGCCGCGGGCCTTCTCCTCGGCGAGGGTGATGAGGGCCTTGATCGCGTACTTCGTCTTGAGAGAAATCATGGTGTCGACAATCTTACGTCCCTGCAATGCCTTGCAAAAGGACAAAGTAGTCGGCCCGCGCCCGTTGTGAAGGGGCGCGGCTATATGGCAACGGCTCGGGCGGGGCTGGAGGTCAGGCGGTCAGGACGACCTTGACGCTCTGGCTGCGGTCGAGGGCGAGCTCGAAGGCGGCGTTGACCTCGGCCAGCGGCCGCGTCGCGGTGACGAGCGCCATCACGTCGACGGCCCCCGAGGCGATGAGCCCGACCGCCTCCTCGAACTCGCGGTCGAAGCGGAAGGAGCCGACGAGGTCGATCTCCTTGGCCATCACCGGGTTCAGCGGCGCCGGGATGTCGCCGCCGGGCAGGCTCCCGAGCAGGACGACGGTGCCGCCCCGCCGCACCGCCCCGATGCCGGCGACGAGCGCCTTGGGGCTCCCCGACGCCTCGATGACGACGTCGGGCGCCGCCGCCTTGGCGAGCCCCTCCGGATCGGCCGAGAGGTCGACGATCCCGTCGGCCCCGAGGCGCTCGGCGAAGGCGAGCGGCGCCGGGGCGATGTCGACCATCGTCGTTGTCGCCGCGCCCCTGAGCTTCGCCGCCAGCATGGTGAGAAGTCCGATCGGGCCGGCGCCGATGATCGCCACCGACTTGCCGGCGACGTTGCCGCGGTTCGCCGCGTGCAGGCAGACCGCGAGCGGCTCGGCGAGCGCCGCGGCCTCGAGCGGCACGTCGTCGGGCACCGGAACGCACTGCTCGGGGATCGCGTCGAACCACGTCGCGAAGCCGCCCTGCATGTGCGGCGTCTTCGAAGCCGAGCCCATGAAGTAGATGTTCTCGCAGAGGTTCTGCCGCCCCTCGCGGCAGCGGTCGCAGTGTCCGCACCACCGCGACGGGTTGACCGCGACCCGCATCCCCGGCGCGACGCCAGACACCCCCGCGCCGACCTCCTCGACGACGCCCGCGACCTCGTGGCCGAGAACGAGCGGCGCGGTGACCGCGAAGTTCCCCACCCGCCCGTGGCGGTAGTAGTGCATGTCCGACCCGCAGATGCCGCCGGCGGCGAAGCGGATGCGGACGAACCCCGCGGCGAGCGGCTCCAGCGGCCGGTCGACGAGGCGGAGGTCCTCGGGGGCGAAGATCGTGGCGGCACGGGCGGTGGTCATGGCCGGATGAGTCCCATCTGGGTCGGCAGCCACAGCGTGACCGCCGGAACGAAGGTGATGATCGCGAGGGCGATGAAGAGCGGGATCATCCACGGCAGGATCGCCAGCGCGGTCCGCTCGATCGAGAGCCGCGAGATCCGCGACAGCACGAAGAGCACCACCCCGAGCGGCGGCGTGAGCAGCCCGATCATCAGGTTGAGGGTGAGGATGAGCCCGAAGTGGACCGGGTCGACCCCGAGCCCGGTGGCGATCGGCAGCATGATCGGCACGACGATGGTGATCGCCGCGATGGTGTCGAGGAAGCAGCCGATGATCAGCAGCAGGATGTTCACGAGAAGCAGGAACACCCACTTGTTCGTGGTCAGCGACAGGATGGTGTCGGAGGCGAGCTGCGCCGCCTGGCTGACGGTGAGGAGCCAGGCGAACACCGACGCCGCGGTGACGACGAAGAGCACCGACGCCGTGGTCTCGATGGTGTCGAAGCTCGCCTTGGCGAGCGTCCTGAGCGTCATCGTCCGGTAGCGGACGAGCCCGAGGAACAGCGACCAGATCACCGCGGCGACCGCGGCCTCGGTCGGCGTGAACCACCCCATCGTCATCCCGCCGATGAGGATGACCGGCGTCATCAGCGCCATCACCGCCGACCAGTCGTAGTACCAGTCGAGCGCGACGAGGAGCACGAGCGCGATCAGCACCGAGACGTTGATCGAGATCCCCGCCATCACCAGCAGGTAGATGAGCACCGGGAAGCAGCCGACGATGACGACCTCGAGCCCGGCCTCGCCGAGCTTGCGGATGTCGAACGGCGCGTCCGACCCCCAGCCGCGGCGGGCGGCGAAGACCGCGACGGTGATCATCATCAGGATCGTCATCACCACGCCGGGCAGGATGCCCGCCATGAACAGGGCCCCGATCGAGACGTTCGCCATCATGCCGTAGATCACGAAGGGCAGCGACGGCGGGAAGATCGGCCCGAGCGTCGCCGAGGCGGCGGTGACGCCGACCGCGGCCTCGATCGGATAGCCGTGGTCCTTCATCGCCTTGATCTCGATCGTCCCGATGCCGGCGGCGTCGGCGAGCGCCGTCCCCGACATGCCGGAGAACACCACCGAGCCGATGATGTTCACCTGCGCGAGCCCGCCCTTCATCCAGCCGACGAGGCTGACGGCGAAGGCGTAGATGCGCCCGGTGACCCCGGCGATGTTCATCAGGTTGCCGGCGAGGATGAAGAACGGCACCGCGAGCAGCGGAAAGCTCTCGACGCCCGCGATCATGCGCTGCGCCATGATGATGTCGGGCGCGATGCCGTAGAACAGCAGGTAGAGCGCCGAGGCCACGAACATCGCGACGGCGATGGGCAGGCCGATCAGCAGGAAGACGAGGAAGGAGCCGATGAGCAGGAGCATGATGTGTCAGTCCGTCAGGCCGTCGAAGGCTTCGGGGCGCTCGAGGACCGAATAGCCGCGGCGCCAGTTGCCGACGGCGACCTGGATCGCGCGGAGGAGCATGAGGATCCACGCGACGAAGACCGCGTAGAAGACGAGCGAGCGCGGCAGGTCGATCGTCACCATCCGTTCCCTCGCGACGATGCCGACGTAGCGCCAGAGCAGCCAGCAGGCGTAGGCGAAGAAGACGATGCGGATGACGTCGACGAGCGTGGAGACGAGGCGCGCGAGTCGCGGCGACAACACCCGGAAGAGGACGTCGACCTGGATGTGGCGCGACATGCGCACGCACCAGACCGAGCCGAGGAAGACCACGACCACGAGGCAGTTGATCGCGATCTCCTCGGTCCAGGCGAGGCTGTCGTTGAGCACGTAGCGGGTGAAGAACTGGAGGAAGACGCAGACCGCCATCCCCCAGAAGACCACGAGCGTCACCCAGTCCTCGACCGAGTAGACCGAGAGGTCGGGCGGCGCCTCCTCCTCCTCGAAGGCCTGCGCGATCTCCTCGGCGGTGACCTGCGTGTGGTGCTCTTCCGGCTCGCGGCTCATCGCCGACATCCTCCGTGACGGGGAAGGAAAGGAAAGACGGGGACGCGCGCGCCGGCTGCGGCGGCGGCGCGCCCCGCGGCCCCGTCAGGAGCCCGACTGGATCGCCTTGATCGCTTCCCAGTCGGCCTTGTCGAAGCCGAGGCTCTCGACCGACTTGTTCTCGAGGACGGCGTCCTCGAACGTCGCCTTGTCGACCTCGGTGACGTTGAGGCCCTGGTCCTTGAAGGTCTGGACGAGCGCGGCCTCGTGCTCGACGATGGTCGCCGTCGCCCGCTCGGCGGCCTCGGCCATCACCTCGCTGAAGATCGCCTTGTCCTCGTCGGAGAGCGAGGCCCAGGTCGACTTCGAGATCACGGTGTTGAGGTGGTCGACGATGTGGCCGGTCAGGGCGATGTCGGACTGGACCTCGAAGAACTTCTTCGCCTCGATCGTCGTCAGCGGGTTCTCCTGGGCGTCGACGGTGCCGTTCTGGAGCGCGAGGTAGACCTCGGCGAAGGCGATCGGCGCGGTGTTGGCGCCGCAGGCCTGCGGCATGGCGAGATAGGCCGGGACGTCGGGGACGCGCATCTTCACGCCCTCGAGGTCGGAGCACTGGGTGATCGTCTTGTTCGCGGTGGTGTGGCGGGTGCCGTAGTAGGTGACGGCGGCGATGTGATGCCCGCTCGCCTCCTCGTAGCCGTCGGCGAGCCGCTGGAAGACGTCGCTCTTGGTGTAGGCGAGGAGGTGGTCCGCGTCGCGGAAGATGTAGGGATAGTAGGTGATGCCGATCGGCGCATACTCGCGGGCGGCGAAGCTCGAGCCCGAGATGATGATGTTGACGGTGCCGAGCGTCAGGCCCTGGTTGATGTCGGCTTCCTTGCCGAGCTGCGAGGCCGGAAAGACCTGGATCTCGTAGCGGCCGTCGGTGCGCTCCTTGATCTGCTCGGCCGCCCACACCGACTCGGTGTGGAACGGCTCGGTCGTCTCGTAGACGTGCGCCCAGGTGAGCTTGGTCTGCGCGGAGGCGGTGCTGCCGAGCGCGGCCAGCGCGAGCGCCGCGAAACCGGCGAATGTCAGGGTCTTCCGCAAGAGTGATCCTCCCCATCGCGTTTTTGTGTCTGCCCCGTTTCCACGACCGGGTGCCGGTCCGTCAAGGGCTAAAGGCCGCACCGGGCCCGGCCGGCGGCAAACGTGATGCGGATGGCGAGCGCGGGCTCGGAGCGACCTCAGCCGCGCTGGCCGGCGGTCCCGCTGACCGCACGCCGCACCGCCCCCGGGGACACCACCGGGAGGGTGCGCCGACCGTGGTGAACAGAGGGTTAACGGCGCGAGACAAATCGTGCATTGTCAATTGGTTAGGTGCTGCCGCACGCGTGCGCAGCAGCGTGCGATCGGCCCCGCTCCGCGGATTCGCCGGGGCCGCTCAGAACCCGCGCCGGGCCAGCGCCTCGGCGACGCGCGCGCGGGTCTCGCCGTGACGGATCGGCAGGCACTGGAAGAACTGGGCGCGCCCCGCGTCGGGCTGCATCCGGCGCACGGTGTCGCTCCAGTAGCCAGCCGCGGCCTCGTCCCCGGCGATGGTGTGGGTGGCGGCGGCGATCATCGCGATGACGACGTGCGCCCCCGGCGTGCGGGCGGCGGCCGCGGCGAAGCGCGCCGCCTCGGCGTCGTCGCCCTCGACGAGCCGGGCGAGCGCCTGCGTCGCCCGCATCGCATAGAGCAGCGGGTCGAGCGGGCTGAGCTCGATGGCGAGCTCCGCGGCGCGAAATCCCGCCGCGCTGCGCCCCGAGAGGGTGTCCATCAGCGCCCGCGAGTAGACGCCCTGGGCGTAGCTCGGGCTGATCGCGGTCGCCCGCTCCAGCCACGGCATCGCCTCGTCGAGATCCTGCCGGAGCCAGTGGCTGCGGCCCATGTTGTAGTTGGAGAACGGGTCGAGCGGATCGAGGGCGACCGCCTGCTCGGCCCGGGCCCGCGCCGCGCCGATCTCGCCGGCGAGGTCGGGCCGGTAGTGCAGGAAGGCGTTCTGGAAGTGGACGAACGAGAGCCCGGCATGGGCGCGGGCGAAGTCGGGGTGGAGCGCCACCGCGCGACGAAACAGCGCCTCGGCGGCCGCGTTGCCCTCGCGGGTGTAGCGGTGCATCTGCCGGAGCCCGAGGTGGAACGCCTGCCAGGCGTCGAGGTTCTCGACCGCGCTCCCCTGCGCCCGCCGCGCCTCGGCGAGCGGGATGTGGATGTCGAGCGCGGCGCAGACCCCGTCGACGATGCCGCCGCGCCAGGCCTCGACGTCGTCGAGCGCGCCGCCGTAACGCTCGCCCCAGAGCACCGTCCCGCCCGCGGTCTCGACGAGCTCGACCCCGACGGTGATCCGTCGCCCGTAGACCTCGACCGTCCCGAGGAGCGCATAGCGCGCGCCGAGCGTCCGCCCGACCTCGCCGAGGTCGTGCACCGGACCGCGGAAGCGGAAGCAGGAGCCTCGGGCGATGACGAAGATCCAGCGCAGCCGCGCCAGCGCGAGGATCACCTCGTGGGGCAGCGCCTCCTCGAGCCCGGGATGCGCCCCGGCGTCCCCGAGGCGCGCGAACGGCAGGACGGCGATCGACGGCGCGCCCGCGACGTGGTTCGCCGCCAGCCACGGGGCTGCCGGCTCGGCGGGCGCCAGCGCCGCCGCGGGAACCGGGGACGACACCGGGCCACGGAAGCGGAAGCCGCGGCCGCGGACGGTCTCGATGAAGGTCTGGGCCTCGCCGCTGTCGCCGAGCGCCTGACGCGCCGACTTGACCGCGGTCGAGAGCGTCGCCTCGGAGACGATGCGCCCGTTCCAGACGGTCTCGATCATGCGGTCCCGGTCGATCACGACCCCGGCGTTCGCGACGAGGAGGGTGAGCAGGTCGAAGACCAGCGGCTCGACGTGGACGGGCCGCCCCTCCTCGCTCAATTCATAGCGGTCGGTATCGAGCCGGAACGTGCCGAACACGTAGGTCACGCTCCGCCACCCGGCGATAGAACTCGAATGTTCCACACGATACCCCCACGCCCCCCTCGAGCACAAGCCGCACGACGGGCGCAGAATGCGGGCACCGCCGGGCGCGGACACCGCCGCATCCGTCAGAGCGAAGGGAGAGGACCATGAACCAGCCAGCGACCCCCACCATCGACCTCGGCGCCCTCAAGGCGCGCCAGCGCACGACCTGGGCCTCCGGCGACTATGCCGCGATCGGGACGACCCTGCAGATCGTCGGCGAGCGCCTGTGCGAGACGATCGACCTCCGCCCCGGCGCCCGCGTCCTCGACGTCGCCGGCGGCAACGGCAACGCCAGCCTCGCGGCGGCGCGCCGCTTCTGCGACGTGACCGCCACCGACTACGTGCCCGCCCTCGTCGAGCGCGCCAGGGAGCGCGCGGCCGCGGAGCGCCAGGCGATCACCTTCGCGGTCGAGGACGCCGAGGCGCTCTCGTTCCCCGACGCGAGCTTCGACGTGGTGCTCTCGACCTTCGGGGTGATGTTCACCGCCGACCACGACCGCGCTGCGGCCGAGATGCTGCGCGTCTGCCGGCCGGGCGGGACGATCGCGATGGCGAACTGGACGCCCGACGGCTTCATCGGCCAGGTGTTCCGCACCCTCGGCCGCCACCTGCCCCCGCCGCCGGGCGCCCGCTCGCCGGCGATCTGGGGCACCCGCGAGGGGGTGGAGCGCATGTTCGGCGACGGCGCCCGCTCGATCGGCCTCGTGCCGCAGGCCTTCGCCTTCCGCTACCGCTCGCCGGCGCATTTCGTCGGCTTCTTCCGGGAGTTCTACGGCCCGGTCCACAAGGCCTTCGAGGCGCTCGGCGACCGCGGGCCGGCGTTCGAGGCCGACCTCCTCGGGCTGATCGCCGACAACAACCGCGCGACCGACGGGACGATGGTCGTGCCGTCCGACTATGTCGAGGTCGTGATCCGCAAGGCCTGACCCCCACCGGGCGCGGATCGCAGGGCGCGCCGTCCGGCCGACCGGACGGCGCGCCTCCTATCCGGGCAGGTTCTGGAAGCCGTCGCGGAGCGCCCTGCTCCACCCCTCCGACATGGCGGCGAAGGTCGCGTCGCCGGCCTCGATGCGCTCGCGCGTCGACACGCGGTACTCGTTGCGCCGGATCGTCAGCAGGTCGAGCGGCATGCCGACCGAGAGGTTCGAGCGCAGGGTCGAGTCCATCGAGATCAGCACGGCCTTCCGCCCGTCCTCGATCGCGGTCGAGGGGCGCACCACCCGGTCGAGGATCGGCTTGCCGTACTTGTGCTCGCCGATCTGGAGGTAGGCCGTGTCGTCGGTCGCCTCGATGAAGTTGCCCTCGCGGTAGATGAGGAACAGCCGGAGCTGCCCGCCCAACCGCTGGCCGCCGAGGAGCATCGACGCCGAGGCCGAGATCTCGCTCCGCTTCATGCGCTCGTCGGCCTCGACGTAGACCTCGTTCAGGGTCCGCCCGACGATCTCGGCGACCTCGAGCATCGTGGGGGCGTGCATGATCGACGAGGGCGAGTCCTCGCGGGCGATCTCGTGGCGGAGCTTGGCGATCACCGTCTGGGTGACCGAGAGGTTGCCGGCGGTGAGGATGGTGACGACCCGCTCGCCGGCGGCCTCGAACACGAACATCTTCCGGTAGCAGGCGATGTTGTCGAAACCCGCGTTGGTGCGGGTGTCCGACAGCATGACGATCCCCGATTCGAGCAGGAGTCCGACGCAATAGGTCATGATGGGGTCCCGGTGGGCCTTTACTGCTGCGCCGCGACGACGACGGTCACGTCCATGGCCTCTCCGGCGCCGCCGCGCGAGATCCCGCGGATCGGGGCCGCCTCGCGGGCGTCGCGTCCCGAGCCGAGACGGACGTAGCGCTCGTCCGGACAGCAACGGTTCGCCGGGTCGAAGCCGATCCAGCCGAGGCCGTCGACGTGGAGCTCGGCCCAGGCGTGCGCGGCCTCGCCCTTCGCGTCGTCGGTGAAGAGATAGCCCGTCACGTAGCGCGCGGGCATCCCGGCGACATTCGCGAGCGCGATCAGCACGTGGGCCATGTCCTGGCAGACGCCGCGTCCGAGCTCCAGCGCTTCCGTGGCCGTCGTCGTCGCGGCGGTGGCGCCGGGGGTGTAGGCGACCGCGTCCGAGACCGCGGCCGCGAGCCGGTGGGCACGGTCGAGAAGGCCCGCGTCGGCCCCCTCCAGCGCGGTGTCGCGGAGGTCGATGATCTGGCGGTTCGGCTTGGTGGCCGAGGTCGGCCGCAGGTAGACGAGCGGCTGGACGATCTCGCGGTGGCCGCGAAGCACGCCCGCGGTGTCGGTGGTGTCGACGACGCCCGCGACGGTTACCTCGATGCGGCTCACCGGCCCCTGGACGGTCATCGTGTTGACCGCGTCGCCGGCGCCGTCGGTGAAGCCCGCGCCGAAGGCGGCGCCCTCGGCCGAGACCGACCACTCCCGGACCTTCTGGCTGCCGTTCGACACCGGCGTCAGCCGATGGCTCTGGGTGACGAAGCGCATCGGCGCCTCGAACTGGTAGACGGTGGCGTGCCGGACCGAGAGGCGCATCACTGGACCCCGAAAAGATAGCCGTCGGCCACGTCCTGGGCGAGGCTCGCGTTCTGGAAGATGAAGCGGGTCAGGAACTCGTGCAGCCCCTCCTGGAGGATGTCCTCGACGTCCGCCCCGGCGAGCTCGCCGAGCATCTCGTGCATCCGCGCGTGCGCCGGGGTGCTGGCGCCATAGGCCCGCGCGAGCGCGCCGAGATGCTCCTCGACCTTGACCTGGCAGTGCAGGAGCGAGCGCGGGCAGGCGCGGTTCAGGATCAGGAAGTGGGCGATCTTGCGCGGGCTGTGCTCGCCCCCATAGGTCCAGTGGAAGGCGCGGAAGGACGAGAGCGCCCGCAGCAGCGTCGTCCACTGGTAGGTGTCGATCGTGCCGCCGACCATGTCGGTGGTCGGCAGGAGGACGTAGTACTTCACGTCGAGCAACCGCGCGGTGTTGTCGCCGCGTTCGAGGTAGTAGCCGATGTTGAGGAAGTCGTAGCCGTCGTTCTGCAGGTGCGTGCCCTCGGCCGCGCCGCGAAGCAGCGCCCCCTGGCGCTTGGTCCAGTCGCAGAGCTGCGGCAGGAGCGCGGTCGAGCGCGGCCGGCGCTCGATGTCACGGAGCTCGAGATAGGCGCCGTTCAGCGCGTCCCACATCTCCGTCGTCAGCGCGGTGCGCACCGCCCGGCCGTTCTGGCGCGCGGTCTCGATGCAGGCGATGACGCTCGACGGGTTCTCGCGGTCGAAGAAGAGCCAGGACTCGACGTCGCGCTGGCGGAACTGCTCGCCAAACTTCGCCTCGAAGCCCGCCGACGAGCCGGCGGCGGCGACGAGCGAGGCCCATTCGTTGCGGTAGCCTTCGCCGGCCGACGGCATCAGCGCCATGCGGTAGCCGACCTCGAGGAGCCGCGCCATCGTCTCGGCGCGCTCCATGTAGCGGGCGAGCCAGTAGAGGTTCTCTGCGGTTCGCGACAGCATCAGTCGGCCAGCACCCAGGTGTCCTTGACGCCGCCGCCCTGACTCGAGTTGACGACGAGCGAGCCCTCCGTGAGCGCGACTCGCGTCAGCCCGCCCGGGCAGAGCTGGATCTCCCTGCCGACGAGGCAGAACGGCCGGAGATCGACGTGCCGCGGCGCGAGCGACAGGCCGTCGCCCTCGAAGGTCGGGCAGGTCGAGAGCGCCAGCGTCGGCTGGGCGATGAAATCCGCGGGGTCGGCCTTGATGCGCTCGGCGTAGGCCGCGATCTGCTCCTTCGTCGACTTCGGCCCCACGAGCATCCCGTAGCCGCCCGAGCCGTGGACCTCCTTGACCACGAGCTCGGCGAGGTGGTCGAGCACGTAGCGGCAGTCGTCGGGGTCGGCGCACTTCCAGGTCTGGACGTTCTTCAGGATCGGGTTCTCCCCGAGATAGAAGCGGATCATCTCCGGCACGTAGGTATAGACCGCCTTGTCGTCGGCGACCCCCGCCCCCGGTGCCGAGCAGATGGTCACCCCGCCCGAGCGGTAGACGTTCATCAGGCCGGGCACGCCGAGCATCGAATCCGGCCGGAAGCACAGCGGGTCGAGGAAGGCGTCGTCGATGCGCCGGTAGATCACGTCGACGCGCTTCGGCCCCTCGGTGGTGCGCATGTAGACGAAGTCGCCCTGCACGAAGAGATCCTGCCCCTCGACGAGCTCGATCCCCATCTGGTCGGCAAGGAACGAGTGCTCGTAGTAGGCCGAGTTGAACGACCCCGGCGAGAGGATGACGCAGACCGGGTCGCCCTCGGCCTTGGGCGGGGCGACGCTCGCGAGCGTCCGGCGCAGGCGCTCGGGGTAGTCGTCGACCGGCTCGATGCGGCTCGCCCGGAAGAGCTCGGGGAACATCCGCATCATGATCTCGCGGTTCTCGAGCATGTAGCTGACGCCCGAGGGGGTGCGGCAGTTGTCCTCGAGCACGAAGAACTCGTCCGGCCCGGTGCGCACGAGGTCGATGCCGACGATGTGGCTGTAGACCCCGCCCGGCGGCGTGATGCCGACGACGGCGGGCTCGTAGGCGTCGTTGCGGAACACGAGGTCCCCGGGGATGACGCCGGCGCGGACGATCTCCGCGCGGTGGTAGACGTCGTGGAGGAAGCGGTTGAGCGCCCGCGCCCGTTGCTTCACCCCCTTCTCGAGGCGCCGCCACTCGGCCTCGGTGAAGACCCGCGGCATCATGTCGAACGGGATCAGCCGCTCGGTGTCGCCGCCCTCGCCGTAGACCGCGAAGGTGATGCCGATACGCCGGAAGAGCGCCTCGGCCTCCTCCTTCTTCTGCGCGATCACCTCGGGCGAGGTTTCCTGTACCCAGCCGAGCAGCCGCTCGTAGGCCGTACGGACGCGCTCGCCGTCGAACATCTCGTTGAAGGTCGCTATCCTCGCCTCCCGCAGCCGCTCCACGCCATCGACTAAAGGGGGTCGCCCCGGAAAAGGCAAGCGGCTAGCGGAGCGCGCCCGCAGCCGGTTTCGGAGGCCCGGACGGTCGCAATCGCCCGAAAGCGTGCCGCAAACGGCAAACTCCGCAAGCCGATGTCGGCGCACTCTCGATCGGCGATGCTCGAATCATGCACATTCGCGCGCGCGATGCCCGGTGGATAGGCACCATCACGGCGATCGCGGCCAGCAGAGGTGATTAATTGCGTCAGTCAGAATGATGTGGTTATGATCCGCGAAAAGGGGCCGCGGTGCCGACAACGACAGGGAATGAACGATGGCAGGCGGACGCGGCGACGCGGGATTCGTGGTCTTCGACCATGTGCAGAAGAGCTATGACGGCGAGACGCTCGTCGTTAAGGATCTGAACCTTTCCATCGCGAAGGGCGAGTTCCTGACGATGCTCGGACCCTCCGGGTCGGGCAAGACCACCTGCCTGATGATGCTGGCGGGCTTCGAGACCGCGACCCACGGCGAGATCCTCCTCGACGGGCGGCCGATCAACAACATCTCGCCGCACAAGCGCGGGATCGGCATGGTCTTCCAGAACTACGCCCTGTTTCCGCACATGACGGTCGGCGAGAACCTCGCCTTCCCGCTCGAGGTGCGGAAGATGGCGAAGCCCGACATCGAGGCCAAGGTCAAGCGCGCCCTCGACATGGTGCAGATGGGCCGCTTCGCCGGCCGCCGGCCGGCCCAGCTCTCCGGCGGCCAGCAGCAGCGCATCGCCCTCGCCCGCGCCCTCGTCTTCGACGCCGAGCTCGTCCTGATGGACGAACCCCTCGGCGCCCTCGACAAGCAGCTCCGCGAGCACATGCAGTTCGAGATCAAGCATCTCCACGACCAGCTCGGCATCACGGTCGTCTACGTCACCCACGACCAGTCCGAGGCCCTGACGATGTCGGACCGCGTCGCCGTCTTCAACGACGGCCGCATCCAGCAGCTCGACCCGCCGGAGGATCTCTACGAGCGGCCGACGAACAGCTTCGTCGCCCAGTTCATCGGCGAGAACAACACGCTCGCGGGCACGGTCGAGACGATCGAGCCCGACCGCTGCACCGTACGCATCGGCGACGGCTCGCTGATCGACGCGCTGCCGGTGAACGTCTCGAAGCCCGGCGACCGCACCGTCGTCTCGATCCGCCCCGAGCGCGTCGAGTTCCGCGCCGACCGCATGCCCGAGGGCATCCACACGCTCGAGGCCGAGGTGCTCGAGTTCATCTACATGGGCGACAGCTTCCGCACCCGCCTCCGCGTCGCCGGCAACGACGACTTCATCATGAAAAGCCGGAACGCCGTCGAGCAGCGCCGGCTCACGCCCGGCGAGAAGGTGGTGATCGGCTGGCACGTCGCCGACTGCCGCGCGCTCGACGCCGCGTGACGCCGATGCCGACCCACGGGCCGGCACGCACGACCGAAGACCGACAACGCCTTTCCTGCAGGGAGACAACAGTGAAACTGAGACTTCTTCTGGGCGCCTCGGCGCTTGCGTTCCTGCCCCTCGCGGCGATGGCGCAGGACACCGACATCGAGCCCTGCGACGACTGCGCCAACGCGATGACCGTCGTCTCGTGGGGCGGCGCCTACCAGATCTCGCAGCAGAAGGCCTATAGCGAGCCCTATGCGGCGGAGACCGGCCTGAGGTTCACCTGGGACGAGAGCTCGAACGAGTCGGTGGCGAAGCTCCGCGCCCAGTTCGAGGCCGGCAACGTCACCTGGGATCTCGTCGACGCCGAGGGGCCGGACAGCCAGCGGCTCTGCGACGAGGGCCTCGCGATGGAGATCGACTTCGACACCGTGCTCGCCGCCGGCGCCGACGGCTCGACGCCGACGGAAGACTTCGGCGAGAGCCTGATCAACGAGTGCTTCATCCCGCAGATCGTCTTCTCGACGACCTTCGGCTACCGCACCGACATCGCCGAGTGGAACGGCAAGGTGCCCGAGGATCTCTGTGCGGTCTTCGATCTCGAGACCTTCCCCGGCAAGCGGGCGCTCGAGAAGCGGCCGAAGAAGAACCTCGAGTGGGCGCTCCTCTGCGACGGCGTCGCCAAGGACGACCTCTACGACGTGCTCTCGACCCCCGAGGGCGTCGACCAGGCGCTCGCCAAGCTCGCGACGATCAAGGACCAGACGATCTGGTGGTCGTCGGGCTCCGAGACCCCGCAGCTCCTCGCCGACAAGGAGGTGGTGATCGGCTCGACCTACAACGGCCGGCTCTTCTCGGTGATCGAGGAGCAGAAGCAGCCCGTCGCCATGCTGTGGGACTGGCAGGTCTTCGACTTCGACGGCTGGATCATCCCCGCCGACCTCCCCGAGGACCGGCTGAACCGGGTGATGAACTTCCTCTACTTCGCGACGGACACCCAGCGCCTCGCCGACCAAGCGGCATACATCGCCTACGGTCCGGCCCGCGCCTCCTCGCAGGCCCTCGTCGGGAAGCACGCGGAGCTCGGCATCGACATGGGCCCGCACATGCCGACGAACCCGGACAACCAGGGCAACATCCTCGTCAACAACATCGAGTGGTGGGCCGACCACCAGGACGAGGTCGAGGCCAAGTTCCA
>CAZEGY010000027.1:0-16761 GCA_964511815.1 uncultured Rhodovulum sp. | reverse complement strand
GTCAGGTCCTCGCCCTCGAGCAGCATGAAGCCGAGGTAGCGGGCGATGTAGGCGTGCTCGTAGTAGGTGTCGTTGAGCGGCCCCGGGCTCAGGATGGCGACGCGGGCGTCGCGCTCCTCCGACAGCCCCTGAAGCGCCGCACGGAAGTGCCTGAAAAAGCCCGCGAGCCGGTGAACGTTGGCCTCGGCGTAGAGGTCGGCGTAGATCCGCGAGGTGGCGACGCGGTTCTCGAGGGCGAAGCCCGCGCCCGAGGGCGCCTGGGTGCGGTCGCCGAGCACCCACCAGCTGCCGTCCGGTCCGCGGCCGACGTCGAAGGCGATGAAGTGCAGGTAGTGCCCGCCGCGCGGCGGCACCCCGACGAGCGGGCGCAGCCACTCGCGGCTCGCGGCGACGAGGCGGGCGGGAAGGTGGCCCTCGGCGACGAGGCGGTTGCCGCCGTAGAGGTCGGCGACGATGCGCTCGAGGAGGTCGGCGCGCTGGACGAGCCCGCGGGCGAGCCGCGCGCCCTCCTCCTCCTCGATGAGCACCGGGACGTGCGCGAGCGGCCACGCCCGCTCGCGCGCGCCGGTGGCGTCGTACTGGCGGTAGAAGACCCCGGCGTCGCGGAGGTACTGGTCCCCCCGCGCGAACCGGGCCTGGAGCTCCTCGGGGCCGAGGCGGGCGAGGTGGGCGACGAGCTTCTGCCACACCGGCCGCACCCGCCCCTCCGCGTCGAGGAGCTCGTCCGACGCGCCCGGCGGCGGGCGATAGTCGGCGAGCAGCCGCGCGACCGGGTCGCCATGCGGTGCGCCGTGCGCGAACCCTCGTTCCACCTGTGACCTTCCGTGCGTCGCCGCCTGCGCTACATGCGAAGCTATGCCGAGGGCGAGGCCGGCAACAAGGAGTTCCGACGGTGGCGGGGGAGAGCCGGGAGACGCGATCGCGGATCATGCGCGCCGTCCGCCAGAAGGACACCCGCCCGGAGCTTCGCCTGCGCCGGGCGATCCACGCCGCGGGCGGACGCTACCGGCTCCACGTCCGCGCCCTGCCGGGCAGCCCCGATCTCGTCTTTCCCCGGCGCCGGCTGGCGGTGTTCGTCCACGGCTGCTTCTGGCACGGCCACGACTGCCGCGCCGGCCGGCCGCCGGCGACGCGGACCGACTACTGGTTGCCGAAGCTCGCGGAGAACCGCCGCCGCGACGCCCGCAAGATCGCGGAGCTGCGGGCGCTCGGCTGGCGGGTCGAGGTGGTCTGGGAATGCGAGCTGAAGACGGCGGACGGCGTGGCCGCCGCGTGCCGGCGCCTGCTCGCGGAGCGTGTCCGCGGTCACGCCTCGGGTTCGGCCGTTCCCCAGACGACGGTTTCCTCGTAGCGCGCGCGCTCGACGATGGCGGACGCCATCGCCTGCATGGAGAGGGTTTCGGCGACGAGCGGCCGTCCGCGCCGGGGAGGGGCGTCGGCGACGTCGAAGAAGCGGACGACGCCGCGGGGAAATCCGGGAGCGGTGCCGTCGGCGTAGAGGCCGACGAAGCCCGCGTCGCAGCGGGCGGAATGCGCCGCGAGCGCCGGGTCGAGGCGCCCGGTGCGCTCGCGCAGCTTCTGGACGGCGTGGGCGAAGGAGGAGGCCGCCGCCGCCGACTTGTCGACGGCGGCCTCGACGGGAAGGAGGAGGACCGCCGCCATGAACGCATGGGGCAGGTGCTCGTGGACCAGCCGCATCTCGTCGCCGAGCTCGTACAGCCGTCCCGTCAGGTTCTTGTCGAAGTTGCCGTTGGCCTCGTCGCGGAAGTTCAGGCCCTTCAGCGAGACCCCGATCTCGAGGCCGAGGATCTCGTCGACGACGGTGACGTCGATGCGCTTGCGGGTGCCGCTGCCGAGCGGCGTCAGGGGCTCGGTTCCGTCGGTGAGCGACAGCGGGCGGATGGTCTTTCTCGGCAGGTCCGTCGCCCGGAAGCGATCCGCCAGCGACACCGCGCACTGGTTGGCGAAGCGGGCGCTCCAGTTCCGCTTGTCGTTGTGCGACGTGGCCGGGCCCGGCCGCTCCCGCGCGTGGTCGAGCGCGGCCACCATTCCGGCATCGGGCGCGAGCTCCGCCCACCGGAGGGACGCCGCCGCGCTCACTCCGCGGCGATCCCCGCCCGGTCCGCCGCCCGGTCCGCCGCGCGGTCCCCCGCCCGCTCCATCGTCTCCAGGTGGACGCGCACGCGTTCGCGGAATCCGGCGCGGAAGCGGAGGTTCCCGGCCTCGGTGCGGCGCAGGAAGCCGCGGGTCGCGCGCACCGACAGCGGCTCGCCCTGATGGCGGAGGAAGGCGTGGAGCGGGTCACGCACGACGAAGGCGGGAAAGTCGCCGGCCGCGACCTCGTGCCGGCCCGAAGCCGAGCCGCGGGCGGCGCGCGGCCAGGCGGCCCAGTGGTCGCGGCGGTCGCGGGCGGGATCGTAGGCGCCGGGCGTGGCGACGCGGCGGGCGACCCACTCGGCCACCGGCACCGTCACCGCGTTGCCGACGAGGGCCCAGCGGCGCGAGGCGCGGCCGTTGGCGTTGGCGGCGACCGTCCAGTCCTCGGGAAAGCCCTGCAGGCGCTCGGCGTCGCGGATGTCGGGCTTGATGACCGCGCCCGAGGGGAGGAGGACGGCGGGCGGGGACGGGATGCCGATGGTCGAGCCGTTCTTGAGGGTCGGGACGGCGTCGGCGGCCCAGCCGAGCCCGCGCACGCCCTCGGTCCAGTAGAAGCCGTGGGCGTGGGTGTCGAGGCTGGTCTCGGCGAAGAGCGGCTCCGCGTCGTCCGAGAACAGCACGGCGGCCGGGTCGATGTCGCAGCGCGAGGCGACGAAGTAGACGCGCTCGCGGCGCTGGGGCAGGAAGGCGAGCGAGTTCACCACGCGGTAGGCCCAGCGGTAGCCGCGCTCCTCGAAGGCGGCGACGAGGGTCGCGATCGCCCGGCCGCCGTCGAGGCGCAGCATGAACGAGACGTTCTCCAGCACGACGAGCGGCGTCCGATGGTCGTCGACGAGGCGGAAGATCTCGCTGACGAGCCCCGAGCGCTCGCCGCCGATGCCGCGGGTGAGCCCGGCCTGGCTGAGATCCTGGCAGGGAAAGCCCGCGGCGACGACCTCGACGTCGGCGGGGAGGGCCGGCAGGGTGGCGATGTCGTCGTGCTTCGCGACGTCGGGAAAGCGGTGGTCGAGCACGGCCCGGGCCGCGGGCGCGATCTCGCAGAGAAGTTCGGTCGCGTGGCCCGCGCGGCTGAACGCCACCTCGAGGCCGCCGATGCCAGCGAAAAGACCGGCTACCTTCACTCGCGCCTCCTGTCTGGAACGTTAGGAGAACACCGTAGCGGCAGATCCTCGCACGTCCACTAGATATTGGAGATCATGCTTACCGAGCGCGGCGCCGGCAGGCAAGCGAGTCGCTCCATGTCGGATCCCCGGGGCGTCAGATCCCCGGGGCGCGGCGCAGGTCGAGGGTCATCGGGAACTCGCGGGCCGGGGTCTCGACGACGGGCATGTAGGCGCCCGGCGTGTGGCCGTGGGGCGCGAAGCGGGCGAGGCGGCGGGCCTCGGCCTCGTTGCCGTTGACCGGGAAGGTGTCGTAGCTGCGCCCGCCCGGGTGGGCGACGTGGTAGGTGCAGCCGGCGATGGCCCGGCCCGACCAGGTGTCGAAGACGTCGAAGACCAGCGGCGCGTCGACCGGGAGCACCGGGTGGAGCGCCGCGGCCGGCTGCCACGCCTTGAAGCGGACGCCGGCGACGGCGGTGCCGCCGGTGCCGGTCTTCTGGAGCGGCATGCGGCGGCGGTTGCAGGCGACGAGGTAGCGGTCGGGGTCGGTGGTGGTGAGCTTGACCTGCAACCGCTCGACCGACGAGTCGGTGTAGCGCACGGTGCCGCCGATGGCGCCGGTCTCGCCGAGGACGTGCCACGGCTCGAGCGCCTGGCGGAGCTCGAGGTGGACGCCGTCGGTCTCGACCTCGCCGCAGAACGGGAAGCGGAACTCTCCTTGAGCCTCGAACCAGTCGGGGCGCATGTCGAAGCCGTGGTCGCGGAGGTCGCGCAGCACGTCGAGGAAGTCGGCCCAGACGAAGTGCGGCAGCATGAAGCGGTCGTGGAGCACCGTGCCCCAGCGGGTGAGGGAGCCGGTGACCGGGGCGTGCCAGAGCCGCGCGATCAGCGCCCGGATCAGCAGCTGCTGGGCGAGCGACATGCGCGCGTCGGGCGGCATCTCGAAGCCGCGGAACTCGACGAGGCCGAGGCGCCCGGTCGGGCCGTCGGGGGAGTAGAGCTTGTCGATGCAGATCTCGGCGCGGTGGGTGTTGCCGGTGACGTCGACGAGGAGGTTGCGCATCAGCCGGTCGACGAGCCACGGGGGCGGGGCGTCGCCCGCGCCGGGCGGCGGCATCTGGGAAAGCGCGATCTCGAGCTCGTAGAGCGCGTCGTGGCGGGCCTCGTCGAGGCGCGGCGCCTGCGAGGTCGGGCCGATGAAGAGGCCGGAGAACAGGTAGCTGATCGACGGATGGCGCTGCCAGTGGAGCACGATCGAGCGCAGCAGGTCGGGGCGGCGGAGGAAGGGCGAATCGAGGGTGGTGGCGCCGCCGACGACGACGTGGTTGCCGCCGCCGGTGCCGGTGTGCCGGCCGTCGATCATGAACTTGTCGGCGCCGAGGCGGCAGGCGCGGGCCTCCTCGTAGACGCCGGTGGTGATCGCGACGCAGTCGTCCCACGAGGTGGCGGGGTGGACGTTGACCTCGATGACGCCGGGGTCGGGGGCGACGCGGATGACGTTCATCCGCGGATCGTGGGGCGGCGCGTAGCCCTCGACGTGGATGGGCAGGTCCATGTCCCGCGCCGCGGCCTCGGCGGCGGCGAGGAGGTCGAGATAGTCCTCGATCGACTCGACCGGCGGCATGAAGACGCAGAGCCGCCCGTCGCGCGGCTCGACCGAGAGCGCGGTGCGCACCGCGCCGTCGCCGTCGCCGAGCTCCTGTTCGACCCGCTCCTGCTGGAGGGTGTCGTCGGCGGTGAAGTGCGCCATCGGCTGGGCGCGGCCGCCCGGGGCCGGCTGCGGCGGCTCGGCGGGCTCGGGGCGGGCGCGGTCGCGGAGGTCGGGGAGCGGCCCGCGCGGCACCGTCGGGTCGACGACGTTGGTGTAGGGATAGGCCGACGGCGGCACGTAGGGGAGCTTCGGCAGCGGCAGGCGGAAGCCGACCGGGCTGTCGCCGGGCGCGAGGTAGAGAAAGCCGCGGCGGAGCTTCCACTTCTCCGAGCGCCAGCGCCGGCCGGTCGCCTTCGACTGCCACGCCTGGACCGGCAGGACGTACCCCGACGGCGTCGTCAGGCCGCGGTCGAAGACCCGGGCGAAGCGGTGGCGCTCCTCGGGATCGTCGAGCTTCGAATCCTGCGGGGTCACGTTGACCGGCAGGTCGTTCTCCTTGAGCATCCACGCCGCCGGGTCCTCGTAGGCCGGCGTCACCATCTCCTCCTCGACGCCGAGCTCCCTGGCGATGCCCTTGAGCAGGCGCTCGGCCTCGACGGGGCCGGCCTCGGTGTCCGCCCCCTCCTCGGCGACGAGGCGGGCGTCCTGCCAGACCGGCATCCCGTCGCGGCGCCAGTAGAGCGAGAAGGTCCACCGCGGCAGGCTCTCGCCCGGATACCACTTGCCCTGGCCGTAGTGGAGGAAGCCTCCCGGCGCGAAGCGGTCGCGGAGCCGGCGGATCAGCCGGTCGGCGAGGCCGCGCTTCATCGGGCCGACGGCGTCGGTGTTCCACTCCTCGCTCTCGAAGTCGTCGATCGAGACGAAGGTCGGCTCGCCGCCCATGGTCAGGCGCACGTCGCCGGCGGCGAGGCTCTCGTCGACCCTGCGGCCGAGCTCGTTCAGCGCCGCCCAGGCCTCGTCGGAGTAGGGCTTGGTGATGCGCGGATGCTCGGCGATGCGGGCGACCTTCATGTCGAAGGCGAAGTCCACCCCGGGCGTGCCGGTCGAGGACAGGCCGCCGACGATCGGCGCGGCGTTGCGGAAATGCGGCGTCGCGGCGAGCGGGATGTGGCTCTCGCCGGTCAGGAGGCCGCTCGTCGGGTCGAGGCCGATCCAGCCGGCGCCGGTCAGGTAGACCTCGGCCCAGGCGTGGAGGTCGGTGAAGTCGTGGTCGGTTCCCGGCGGGCCGTCGAGGGCGACGAGGTCGGGCGCGAGCTGGATCAGGTAGCCCGAGACGAAGCGCGCGGCGAAGCCGAGGTTGCGCAGGATCTGGACGAGGAGCCACGAGGTGTCGCGGCAGGAGCCGGTGCCGCGCTCGAAGGTCTCCTCGGGGGTCTGGACGCCGGGCTCCATGCGGATGACGTAGCCGATCTCCTGCGACAGCCGGCGGTTCAGCTCGACGACGAAGTCGACGGTGTTCGCCGCCGCGCGCGGGATCGTGTCCATGTAGGCCGCGAGCCGGGGTCCGGCCGCTTCGGGGCGGCGGTAGATGACGAGGTCGTCGTGGAGCTCCTCGGGGTAGTCGAAGGGCCAGGCCTCGGCCGACTCCTCCACGAAGAAGTCGAAGGGGTTGTAGACCGCCATGTCGGCGACGAGGTCGACCTCGATCCGGAGCTCGGTGACCGGCTCGGGAAAGACGAAGCGCGACAGCCAGTTGCCGTAGGGGTCCTGCTGGTGGTTGACGAAGTGCCCGCCGGGCGAGACCCGGAGCGAATGCGACAGGACGCGGGTCCGCGAGTGCGGCGCCGGGCGCAGCCGGATCACCTGCGGGCCGAGGACCACCGGCCGGTCGTAGCGGTAATGCGTCAGGTGATAGATGCTGGCCTTGATCGACATTGGCTCCCCGCTTCCGTCCGCGCCCGCCCGTCACGCTTTCACACAAGCGATCGGGTTTCCACTGTTTGTTGCAGTGCGGCGAGGGCGGCCCGCGCCCGGCCTCCGCCGGCGCCGGAGCGATGACCACCGTACGGACTCGTCCGGTGGCCGAGACGAACCCGAGATCCTAGTGCGCGAGCCCCGCGCCGACGAGGTAGGCCTCGACCGCGGGGCGCGCGCTCGGGGCGCCGGCGGCGATGGCGGCGTCGATCGCGGCGCGCACCTGCTCGAGGTGGACCTGGCGGAGCAGCGCCTTCACCGGACCGATCGAGGCCGGACGCATCGACAGGCTGCGGAAGCCGATCGCCGCCAGCGCCAGCGCCTCCATCGGCCGCCCGGCATCCTCGCCGCAGAACGACAGCGGCGTCCCGTGGGCGGCGCAGCGGGCGATGATGACGCGCAGGAACGACAGGTAGCTCGTCGACATCATGTGGTAGCGCCGCCGCACCAGCTCGTTCTCGCGGTCGGCGGCGAAGAAGAACTGCTTGAGGTCGTTGCCGCCGACCGAGATGAAGTCGACGGTCTGGAAGAAGCCGTCGGGGGCGTAGGCGAGGCTCGGGGTCTCGAGCATCGCGCCGATGCGGATGTCCGCGGGCAGCACGTGGCCGAGGGCGCCCTCGCGCGCGGTCACGTCGCGCACGAGGGCGCGCCCGGCCTCGAACTCCCGCGGCTCGGTGACGAACGGGAACATGATCGACAGCGGCCGCCCGTGGGCGCCGCGGATCAGCGCCTGGATCTGCATCCGCATGATCCCCGGCCGGTCGAGCCCGACCCGGATCGCCCGCCAGCCGAGCGCGGGATTGGGCTCGTCGGCGCGGCGCAGGTAGGGGAGCACCTTGTCCGAGCCGATGTCGAGGGTGCGGAAGACCACCGGCTTGTCGTGCGCGGCGTCGAGGATCCGCGCGTAGCTCGCCGCGAGCTCGGTCCGCTTGGGGATGCTCGTCCTGACGAGGAACTGGAGCTCGGTGCGGAAGAGCCCGACGCCGAGGGCGCCGCACTTCGGCAGGCTCGGCAGGTCGGCCATCAGGCCGGCGTTCATGTGGAGGTGCAGGGTGGTGCCGTCGCGGGTCGTCGCCGGCTTGTCGCGGAGCGCGGCATAGGCGGCCTGCGCCTCGTGCAGCATGTCCATCTTCTCGCGGAAGGCCTTGGCGACGGTCTCCTCGGGGCGGAGGTGGACGACGCCCTGGTCGCCGTCGACGAGGATCGCGTCGCCGGGCATCGCCTCGCGGGTGATGCGCGCCGCCTGGATGACGAGCGGGATGGCGAGGGCGCGGGCGACGATCGCGGCATGGCTGCCGACCGAGCCCTCCTCGAGCACGACGCCCCTGAGCCGCCGCCCGTAGTCGAGGAGCTCCCCCGGCCCGATGTTGCGCGCCACGAGGATCGCGTCCTCGGGCAGGTCGCGCCCGCCGCGCTGGTCGCCGCCGGTCAGGAGCCGCAACAGCCGGTTCGAGAGGTCGTCGAGGTCGTGGAGCCGCTCGCGGATGTAGGGGTCGGCGGCGCGGCTCATGCGGGCGCGGGTCGCCGACTGCTCCTTCTCGACGGCGACCTCGGCGGCGAGCCCGGTCTCGATCGTCGCCTCGAGCCGCCGCACCCAGCCCTTGTCGTAAGCGAACATGCGGTAGGCCTGGAGCACGTCGCGGTGCTCGCCCCCCGGCGAGAGGTAGTCGAGCGCGAGCATCTCGTCGACCTCGGCGCGCAGCGCCTCGACCGCCACCTGCAGGCGCTGGATCTCGCGCGCGGGATCGTCGCTGATCGGGTCGGAGACGAGGATCTGCGGGTCGTGGAGCACGACCGTGCCCTCGGCGGCGCCCTCCTGGCCGACGAGGCCCTTGGCGTAGAACGGCTGCTTGTGGGGCTGGGTCTCCAGCGACCCCGGACCGACGAAGGCGCCGAGCTCGGTCATCTCGGCGATCACCATCGCGATCACCTCGAGGGCGTAGACCTCGTCGTCGCTGTACTCCCGCGGCTCGCGGTTCTGGACGACGAGCACGCCCATGACCTCGCCGAGCCGCTGGACCGGCACCCCGAGGAAGCTCGTGAAGATCTCCTCGCCGGTCTCGGGCAGGTAGCGGAAGCCGCGGGTGTGCGAGGCGTCGCGGGTGTTGATCGGCTCGGCGCTGTCGGCGATCTGGCCGACGAGCCCCTGCCCGATGCGCAGGCGCGAGCGATGGACCGACTCGGGGTTCAGGCCCTCGGTCGCCATCAGCTCGAGCCACTGCTCGTCACGGCGGAGATAGACCGAGCACACCTCGGCGACGAGGCCCTCCGACACCAGCCTGACGATGCGGTCGAGCCTCTCCTGGCCGTCGCCGGGCTCGGCGAGCGTCGCGCGCAGGCGCGTCAGCAGGACACGGCTGTCGACCGCATTCGCGAATGGCATTGGGCTGCGGATTTCCCCGACGTCGTTCAACTGGCCTTTTCCAGTTCGAAGGCATCATGGAGCGCCTGAACCGCCAGTTCCAGATATTTGCGGTCGATCAGCACCGAGACCTTGATCTCCGAGGTGGTGATGACCTTGATGTTGACCCCGTCCTTGGCCAGCGCCTCGAACATCCGGTGGGCGACGCCCGCCTGGCTGCGCATGCCGATGCCGACGATCGAGACCTTGGCGGTGTCCTCGTCGACGTCGAGCCCGGTGTAGGCGAGCGCCCCGGTCGCCTTCATCTCGTCGAGGGCCTTCTTCGCCCGCGACAGGTCGTCGGCCGGGCAGGAGAAGGTCATGTCGGTGCGGCCGTCGGCGCCGATGTTCTGGACGATCATGTCGACGTTGACCCCCGCCGCCGCCAGCGGCCCGAACAGCGCCGCCGCGACCCCGGGGCGGTCCTCGACGCCGATCACCGTGACCTTCGTCTCGTCGCGCGAATAGGCGACGCCGCTCACCACCCGTGATTCCATGATCTCCTCCTCGTCGCAGACGATGGTGCCCGGAACGTCGTCGAAGGACGAGAGCACCTGAAGCCGCACCTTGTAGCGCATCGCGAGCTCGACCGAGCGGGTCTGCAGCACCTTGGCCCCGAGGCTCGCGAGCTCGAGCATCTCCTCGTAGGCGACCTTGCCGAGCTTGCGCGCCTTCCGGGTGATCCGCGGGTCGGTGGTGTAGACGCCGTCGACGTCGGTGTAGATGTCGCAGCGCTCCGCCCCGAGCGCCGCCGCGAAGGCGACGGCACTCGTGTCCGAGCCGCCGCGCCCGAGCGTGGTGATCCGCCCGTCGGGGCCGATGCCCTGGAAGCCGGCGATGACCGCGTGCAGCCCCTCGCCGAACTTCTTCACGAGCCCCTCGGTCTCGATCGCCTCGATCCGTGCCGCGCCGTGGCTCATGTTGGTGCGGAGCGGCACCTGCCAGCCCTGCCAGCTCCGCGCCGGCACGCCGATCTCCTGGAGGGTCAGCGCCATCAGCCCGGCGGTGACGTTCTCGCCCGAGGCGACGACCGCGTCGTACTCGCGGGCATCGTAGAGCGTCGAGGTCTGCCGCACCCAGCCGACGAGCTCGTTGGTCCTGCCGGCCATCGCCGAGACCACGACCGCGACGTCGTAGCCGCGCTCGACTTCGCGTTTCACCTTCGCCGCCGCGTTGCGGATGCGGTCGAGGTCGGCAACGGAGGTGCCGCCGAATTTCATCACCAGGCGGGGCATCGGGGATCTCTGCACGCTTTTCGGTCGAATGCGCCGTCTTAGGGCCTTCGCGGGGACGCTTCAAGCGGCGCTTGCGCCGCCATCACCCCGCCACTACGCCTCTGCCGCCAGCCAGTCGCCGCGGCCGGTCCCGACCGCCTCGGCGACGTTCTCGAAGCCGTCCCGGGCGAGGAGGGCGTCGAGGCCGCCGAGGATGCGGGGGACGAGCCCGAGGCCGCCGTAGACGAGGGCGCTGTAGATCTGCAAGGCCGAGGCGCCGGCGCGAATCTTCGCGAAGGCGTCCTCGGCGGAGGCGATGCCGCCGACCCCGACGAGGGGCACCCGGCCCTCGGTCATCGCGTGGAGCCTGGCGAGGACGATCGTCGAGCGCCGGAAGAGCGGCGCCCCCGAGAGCCCGCCGCCCTCGCCCCGCTGCGGGCTGCGGAGGCCGTCGCGGGCGAGGGTGGTGTTGGTCGCGACGATCGCGTCGATGCCGGCCTCCGCCGCGGTCTCGACGATCGCGGCGAGCTCGCCGTCGGAGAGGTCGGGGGCGATCTTGAGGAAGAGCGGCACCGGCCGCGCCAGCGCCCGGTTGGCGGCGATGACGCCGGCGAGGAGCCCGGCGAGCGCCGCCGCGCCCTGGAGGTCGCGCAGGCGCTCGGTGTTCGGCGAGGAGACGTTGACGGTGGCGAAGTCGATGAACGGCCCGGCGTGGGCCAGCACCTCGGCGAAGTCGGCGGCGCGGTCGGCGCTCGCCTTGTTCGCCCCGAGGTTCAGCCCGACGGCGAAGCCCTTCGGCCGCACCGACAGCCGGGCGGCGATCGCCGCCACGCCGTCGTTGTTGAAGCCGAAGCGGTTGATGACGGCGCGGTCCTCGGCGAGCCGGAAGAGCCGCGGCCGCGGGTTGCCCGCCTGCGGCTTCGGCGTCGCCGCCCCGACCTCGACGAAGCCGAAGCCCGCGCGCCCGAGCGCCGCCAGCGCCGTCGCGTTCTTGTCCATCCCCGCCGCGAGCCCGAGCGGGTTGGGGAGCGCGAGCCCGGCGAGGCTCGTCGCGAGGCGCGGGCTCGTCACCGGGTCGATGTTCGGCCCGAAGCCGGCGCGCAGCCCGGCGAGCGCGAGCCCGTGGGCACGCTCGGGGTCGAGGCGCCGCAGGAGCGGCAACCCGATGCGCTCGGCCGCGCTCACCGCGCGCCCCCGTCGATCTTCGGTCCCGAAATATCCTCGGGGGTGAATTGGCCGAAGGCCAAGAGGGGGCAGAAGGCCCCCTGCTTCCGGCCGGCCCCGGGCGCCGCGCCCCTCACGCGAGCCCCTCCGGCGCCACCGGCCCGTCCGGCCCGTCGGCGATCGGCCGCGCCCAGAGCACGTCGCCCCGCACGAGCGGGCGGTAGAGGTGGGGAAAGAGCGCCCCGCCGCGCGCCGGCTCCCAGCGGAGCGCTTCGCCCGCCGCGTCGGCGTCGACGGCGAGGAGCCAGAGCCCGCGCGCGCCGGCGAAGTGCCTGCCGAGGGTCGCCGCGACCTGCGCCGCGGTCGAGAAGTGGATGTAGCCGTCGGCGAGGTCGACGGGCGCGCCGCGCGTCTCGCCGGCCGCCTCGAACTCCGCCCGCTCCTCCGCCCGGAGGACCTTGTAGATCAGCATGTGCTCACCCCTGCGGCGTGATGACCTTGCGCGCCGCGGCCCGCTGCAGCCCGAGCCGGCGCTCGCGCCAGATGATGAAGAGCCCCGCCGAGACGATGAGCAGCGCACCCGAGAGCATCGCGTACGACGGGACCTCCCCGAAGACGGTGTAGCCGAGGACGAGGGCGAGCAACATCGAGACGTACTCGAACGGCGCGATCACGCCGGTCTCGGCGTGGCGGTAGCTCTCGGTGAGCAGGATCTGCCCGATCCCGCCGAGGAGCCCCGCGCCGACGAGGAGCACCGCCTCGCCCGCCCTCGGCACCACCCAGCCGAAGGGCAGGGTGAGGAGCGCCAGCACCGAGGCCGTCGCGGAGAAGTAGAAGACGATCGTCGCCGTGCCCTCGCTCTTGATGAGCTTGCGCACGAAGACCTGCGCGAGTGCGGCGAACACCGCCCCGCCGAGCGCCGCCATCGCCCCGACCGTGTACATCACCGTCGCGTCCTCGAGCCGGGTCACCGTCATCCGCGGCGCGAGCACGATGACCACCCCGACGAGCCCGACCGCCACCGCCGAGAGCCGGAAGGCGCGCACCTCCTCGCCGAGGAACATCGCCGCGAAGATCACCGTGAGCAGCGGCGCCGCATAGCCGAGCGCCGTCGCCTCGGGCAGCGGCAGCAGCCCGAGCGCGGTGAAGCCGAGCCCCATCGCCATCGTCCCGACGAGCCCGCGCCAGACGTGGCCCATCGGGTAGAGCGTGTCGAACCCGTGGCGCAGGCCGCCGGTCATCGCCATCCACACGACGATGACCGGGATCGCGAAGAACGAGCGGGAGAACACCGCCTGCCCCGGGGGGACGTGCGGCGCCGAGGCCTTGATGCAGATCGCCATCATCGTGAAGACGAGGACGGAGAGCACCTTCAGCGCGATGCCGCGGAGCGGGTTCACGTCCCCGCCCCGCCAGGTCGGTCAGCCAAGGTGGCCCTCCGCCTTCGCCCAGGCCTCGGTCGCGTCGAGCGCGGCCTCGACCGGAGCGAACGTCTCGTCGATCTCGTCCTCGGTGATCGTCATCGGCGGGCAGAAGGCGAGGGTGTCGGCGATCGCCCGCGCGATCACCCCGCGCTCGGTCAGCTCCTGCGCGAACCGCGCCCCGACCTTGCCCGCCTGCGCGAACCCGGTCGGCGCGCCGCCGGGGGCGAGCTCGATCCCCCCCATCAGCCCGAGCACCCGCACCTCGCCGACGAGCGGATGCCCGGCCAGCCGGTCGAAGTGCGCCCGGAAGCGCGGCGCCAGCCGCGTCACCCGGGCCGGGACGTCCATGCGGCGGTAGATGTCCAGCGTCCTGACCCCGACGGCGCACGCCACCGGATGGCCGCCGTAGGTGTAGCCGTGCCCGAGCGTGCCGATCTTGCCGGAGTTCGCCTCGATGACCTCGGTCATCTCCGCGTTCATCGCCACCGCCGACAGCGGCAGGAAGCCCGCGGTCAGCTGCTTGGCCACCGACATCGAGGTCGCCGGAAAGTCGAGGGTGTGGTGGCCGAACCAGCCGCCGGTGCGCCCGAAGCCGCAGATCACCTCGTCGGCGATCATCAGCACGTCGTGGCGGCGGCAGACCTCGGCGATCGCCGGGAAATACCCCTCCGGCGGCACGATCACCCCGCCCGCGCCCATCACCGGCTCGGCGATGAAGGCCGCGACCGTGTCCGGCCCCTCGGCGACGATGAGCGCGTCGAGCTCGGCGGCGAGGCGCGTCGCGAACTCCGCCTCGCTCTCGCCGGCCTCCGCCCCCTTCCAGAAGTGCGGCGTCGCGGCGTGGCGGATGCCCTCGACGGGGAGGTCGAAGTCGCGGTGGTTGTTGGGCAGGCCGGTCAGCGACGCCGCGACGATGGTGACGCCGTGGTAGGCCTTGATCCGGCTGACGATCTTCTTCTTCTTCGGCCGCCCGAGGGCGTTGTTGTAGTACCAGGCGAACTTGATCTGGGTGTCGTTCGCCTCCGACCCGCTGGTCTGGTAGAAGATCCGCGCCATCCCCGGCGCGAGCTCCTTGATCTTCTCGGCGAGCTCGACCGCCGGCTCGTGCCCCTTGCCGCCGAAGACGTGGTAGTAGGGCAGCTTCTCCATCTGCTCCTTCGCCGCCTCGACGAGCTCGGCGTTGGAGAACCCGAGGCCGCAGCACCAGAGCCCGCCGAGCGCCTCGATGTAACCCTTGCCCCGCTGGTCGTAGACCCGGATGCCCTCGGCCCGCTCGATGACCATCGGCCCGCTCGTCCGCAGCGCCACCGCGTCGGTGTAGGGATGGAGCAGCGCCTCGATGTCGCGGGTCTGGAAGTTGGTCAGCGGCTCGGTCATCGGAGGCTCCGCGGCTCGTGGGGTCGTGGCCAATTTGCACGCACCGGCGGCAGGGTCAATCGAGCCAAGCCTTGCGGCCGCGGTCATCCCCCTGCCATGCTGGCGGGGTATCCGACGAGAGATCGTTGCCGCAGGAGGTTCCCGATGTTCCCGCGTTCCCCGCTCCTCGCCGCCGCCGCGACGGCGCTCGCGCTCGCCGCTGGCACGAGCGCCGTCTCGGCCGAGGCGTTCACCCTGAACGTCCTGCACTTCAACGACTTCCACAGCCGCATCGAGTCGATCAACGCCTTCGACTCGACCTGCTCGGCCGAGGAGGAGACCGCCGGCGAATGCTTCGGCGGCGCGGCGCGCCTGAAGACCGCGATCGACGGCCTCCGCGCCGAGCTCGAGGGCAGGGGCGAGGCCGTCGCCGTCCTCAGCGCCGGCGACAACTTCCAGGGCTCGCTGTTCTTCACCACCTACGGCGGCGCCGCCGAGGCCGAGATGATGAACCGCATCGGCCTCGACGCGATGACCTACGGCAACCACGAGTTCGACCTCGGCCCCGAGCCGCTCGCCAAGTTCGTCGAGGCGGCGGAGTTCCCGGTCATCTCCGGCAACGCCGACGTCGCCGGCGACGACCTCCTCGCCTCCCACGCCCTGAAGCACGTCGTCCTCGACTACGACGGCGAGAAGGTCGGCGTGATCGGCGTCGTCACGCCCGACACCGCCGAGATCTCGACCCCCGGCCCGACGGTCGGCTTCCTCGACCCCGCCCCCCTCGTCACCGAGGAGATCGCGGCGCTCGCGGCCGAGGGCGTCGAGCGCATCGTCGTCCTCAGCCACCTCGGCGCCCCGGCCGACATCGCGCTCGCCGGCCAGGTGGCGGGGATCGACGCCATCGTCGGCGGCCACACCCACACGCTCTTCTCCAACACCGACGCGGACGCCCCCTACAAGTACCCGCTGATGGTCGACGGCCCCGACGGGACGCCGGTGCCGATCGTCCAGGCCGGCGCCTACTCGAAGTACCTCGGCCATCTCGCCCTGACCTGGGACGACGCCGGCCGGGTGACCGCGGCGATCGGCGACACCCTGCCCCTCGACAAGGACGTGACCCCGGACCCCGACACCCTCGCCCGCATCGCCGAGCTCGGCGGCCCGATCGAGGAGCTGAAGGCCAAGGTCGTCGCCAGCGTTCCCGCCGACATCGACGGCAGCCGCGAGACCTGCCGCGCGCAGGAATGCCCGATGGGCAACCTCGTCGCCGACGCCATCCTCGAGCGGGTGCAGGGGCAGGGGGTGACGATCGCCCTCCAGAACGGCGGCGGCCTCCGCGCCTCGATCGCCGGCGGCGAGGTCTCGATGGGCGACATCCTCGCCGTGCTGCCGTTCCAGAACACCCTCTCGACCTTCAACGTCCCGGGCTCGGCCATCGTCTCGGCGCTCGAGAACGGCGTCAGCCAGGTCGAGGACGGCGGCGGCCGCTTCCCGCAGGTCGCCGGCCTGCGCTTCACCTGGGATCCGAAGGTCGCGCCGATGGAGGGCCGGATCACCGCGGTCGAGGTCCGCGAGGGCGACGCCTGGGTGCCGATCGACCCGGCGAAGGTCTACATGGCGGCGACGAACAACTTCATGCGCGGCGGCGGCGACGGCTACGTCTCGCTCCGCGACGAGGCGACGAACGCCTACGACTACGGCCCCGGCCTCGAGACGGTGCTCGCCGACTATCTCGTCGCCCATCCCGACTACGCGCCCGGCACCGACGGGCGGATCACCAAGGCGGAGTAGGCGAGGCTTGGCGGGCGACGACCCTCGCGCGGCCGACTGGCCCGACGGCAGCGTCTTCACCGTCGGCCATTCCACCCGGCCGATCGCGGACTTCGTCGCCCTCCTCGCCGCCTACGGCATCGGGCGGGTCGGCGATGTCCGCACCGTGCCGCGCTCTCGCCACAACCCGCAGTTCAACGCCGACGCGCTCGCGGCGAGCCTGTCGGCGGCGGGCATCGCCTACGAGGCGATGCCCGACCTCGGCGGCCTGCGGCATCCGCGGGCGGACTCGCCGAACGGCGGCTGGCGGAACGCGAGCTTCCGCGGCTACGCCGACTACATGCAGACCGAGCCCTTCCGCGCCGCGGTCGCGCGCCTCGCCGGCACCGGGCGACGCCAGCGGACCGCGATCATGTGCGCCGAGGCGGTGCCGTGGCGCTGTCACCGCTCGCTCGTCGCCGACGCCCTCGCGGTGCGCGGCGTGCCCGTCGTCGAGATCCTGTCGCCGACCGACTGGCGGATGCACGGCCTCACGCCCTTCGCGCAGGTCGAGGGGACGACGATCACCTACCCGCCCGCACAGGGCCGCCTGCTCTGATTCCGCTGGTTT
>CAZEGY010000026.1:0-16849 GCA_964511815.1 uncultured Rhodovulum sp. | reverse complement strand
AGCGGCATCATCGCCCCGACGAGGATCACCGTCGTCCAGTTGATCGCGCGGTAGACCTCGTCGACCGACAGGACGCGAAGCAGGATGACCGCCCCGGCGCTGAGCAGCCCCGCGATCGCCGCCGGCACGAGGCCGGTGGCGAGCAGGAGCACCATCCCCGCGAGGACCACGAGCGTCTGCACCGCCCCCGGCCCCATCGGCACCGCCTGGCGGCGGACGAGGTCGGGCGAGTTGACGACGAGGACCTCGGCCGGGGCGAGGTGCTCGTCGAGCGCCGCCCAGGTGCCCTGGAGGAGGAGGATGTCGCCGGCGGCGAGGGCCTCGCCGGCCGCGAGGTCCTCGCCCTGGCGCTGGATGGCGAGGGCGATGAGGTTGCCGCCCGGGGTGACCATGCCCGGGAACAGCCGCTCGCCGATCAGCGGCGAGCGCGGCGGGATCACCACCTCGGCGAGGCCGGAGGCGCGGTTGAAGAGGTGGTCCGCGATCTCGCGGGCGTCGCTCAGGTCGTCGCGGAGCCGGAGCCCGAGCTCCGAGGCGAGGGCGGCGACCGCCTCGCCCTCGCCGCGCACGACGAGGACGTCGTCGGCCCGGAGCGGCCCGAGGCGCGCCCCCTGCCCGTCGCTCACCCGGACGGTGACGAGGGTGACCTCGGCGTGCGCCGGGACGGCGAGCGCCCCCCGCTCGGTCCCGACGAGCGGCGAGCCGACCGGAACGCGGAGCTGGTGGAGGCCGGAATCGAGGCGGAACTGCTCGACGAGCGTGCGGGCGTGGGCGCTGAGGTCGGGCGGCAGCACCCGGCTCTCGCGGTGCGGGAGGAGCTTGCGCCCGAGAAGGACGGCGATGACGATGCCGCCGGCGGCGAGGGGCACGCCCGCCCAGGCGAACTCGAAGTAGTTGAACCCCTCGCGCCCGGCGTCGAGCGAGGCCTCGAGCACGAGGACGTTGACCGGCGTCCCGGTCAGCGCCAGCATCGAGCCCGAGTGGGCGCCGAAGACCAGCGGCATCAGCAGCTGCGAGGGCGGCTGGCGCAGGCGCACCGCCGTCACCACCACCATCGGCAGCAGCGCCGCGACCGCGCCGTTGACGCTGATCAGCGCCGACAGGACGCCGACGAAGAGCATCATCAGCCCGATGAGGCGCGTCCGGCTCGCCCCGGCGCCGGCGACGAGCGCCTGCCCGGCCCAGGCGGTGATCCCGGTCTTCTCGAGGGCGGCGCTGACGACGAAGAGCGAGGCGACGAACACCGTCGCCGGGTCGCCGAAGCCCGCGAGGCTCTGCCCGAGGCTGAGGACCCCGGTCGCCCACAGCGCCATGGCGCAGCCGACGCAGACGACGACGACGGGCAGCCGGTCCCAGACGAAGAGGACGATGACGGCGGCGATGATCGCGAAGACGATCCAGATCTCGGTCAAGAAAACCTCCGCCCCCGGACAGGCGACGGAGCCGCCGCCCGGCGCGTGTCGCATAATTCACTTGCCAGCGCAATCGCGGGGGGCAATGCTCGCGGCCAAGGTCGGCGTTCGGAAGCCGTTGGCGTGGCTTGGATTATTCCAGCCTCGACTTGGATTCTTCCAGCTGCAACAGTTCGACCAGTCGGGGAGCGACACCATGGCCAAGGAACCGGCATCGAGTATCGACGATCGGGCCACGGGGGGCTTTCTCGACGGCTTCCTGACCGGGATCGAGCGGGTCGGCAACAAGGTTCCGCACCCGGGCATCATCTTCTTCATCCTGATCGGCCTCGTCATCGTCCTCTCGGTGATCCTGAGCCTCGTCGGCTGGTCGGCGACCTACGAGGCCATCGACCCGGTGACCCACGAGATCGTCACCCAGACGACCACCGTCCGCAGCCTGCTCTCCGCCGACGGCATCCGCTTCATCTTCACCTCGATCGTGCCGAACTTCATGAACTTCGGCGCGGTCGGGGTCATCATCGTCGCGATGATCGGCGTCGGCGTCGCCGAGGAGTCCGGCCTGATCGCCACGCTGGTGCGCAAGGTCGTCGAGATCGCGCCGAGATCGATCTTCACCTTCATCGTCGTGATGCTCGGCGTCGTCTCCTCCTTCGCCGCCGACGCCGGCTACCTGGTGCTGGTGCCGCTCGGCGCCGCCGCCTTCCACAGCCTCGGGCGCCACCCGCTCGCCGGCCTCGCCGCCGCCTTCTCCGGCGTCGCGGCGGTCTTTCTCGTCAACGTCTTCGTGACGCCGACCGACGCGCTCCTCGCCGAGATGACCAACGACGCCATCCGCCTCGTCGACCCGACGCGGGAGGTGACGCTGGTCGGCAACCTCTACTTCATGATCGCCTCGTCGATCCTGATGGGCATCGTCTGCACCGTGCTGACCGAGAAGGTGGTCGAGCCGCACCTCGGGCCCTACGACGGCGGCGTGCCGGTCGAGGGACAGGTGGCGCTGACCCCGTCGCAGTCGCGCGGCCTGCGCTGGGCGGGCTGGGCGTTCCTCGGCTACCTCGTCGTCGTCGGCCTGCTGCTCATCCCGCCGGGGGCGCCGCTGCGCCACCCCGAGACCGGCGAGATCCTGTCCGGCTCGCCGTTCATGTCGGGGCTGATCGTGCAGATCAGCGCGCTGTTCTTCACCATCGGCTACGCCTACGGCAAGGGCGCCGGGACGGTGAAGGACCTGACCACCGCGATCAACATGGTGGTGAAGACCTTCGCCGGCATGGCCGGGCTGATCTTCCTCCTGCTGGTCATCGCCCAGTTCGTCGCCTTCTTCAGCTTCACCAACATCGCCACGGTGCTGGCGGCGAACCTCGCCGAGTTCCTCGAGACCGTGCCGCTCGGCATGACGAGCTACATCGTCATCTTCGTCATCGTGATCTTCCTGCTCGACCTGGTGCTGACCGGGGCGGTGGCGAAGTGGGCGATCTTCGCGCCGGTGTTCATCCCGCTGTTCATGCGGCTCGGCGGCGACCCGAACCTGGTGCTCGCCGCCTACCGCGTGGGCGACTCGCCGGCGAACGCCATCACGCCGCTCAACGTCTACCTGGCGGTCATGGTCGGCTTCGCCGCCAAGTACCAGAAGGACGCCGGCATCGGCACGATCGTCTCGCTGATGCTGCCCTATACCGTGGTGCTGCTGGTGCTGTGGACGCTGCTGCTCGTCGCCTGGCAGTGGTTCGGCATCCCGCTCGGGCCCGCCTGAAGGCCGGCCCGGCACCGAGAACCGAGGGAGAAACGATGTCCGATCTCGACAAGGTGCTCGCCACCATCGACGCCGACCTCGACGCAGCCCTGGAGCGGCTGTTCGCGACGCTGCGGCTGAAGTCGATCTCCACCGACCCGGCCTATGCCGCCGAGACCCGGGCCTGCGCCGAGTGGCACGCCGCCGACCTCCGCGAGATCGGCTTCGACGCCTCGGTCCGCGACACCCCCGGGCACCCGATGGTCGTCGGCCACCACCGCGAAGGCGACGGGCCGTCGGTGCTCTTCTACGGCCACTACGACGTCCAGCCCGTCGACCCGCTCGAGCTCTGGCACGCCGACCCCTTCGAGCCGAAGATCGTCACCCGGCCGGACGGCTCGAAGATGCTCGTCGGCCGCGGCACCGCCGACGACAAGGGCCAGCTGATGACCTTCGTCGAGGCCTGCCGCGCCTGGAAGAAGGTGACGGGCAAGCTGCCGGTCCCGGTGACGGTGCTGCTCGAGGGCGAGGAGGAGTCGGGCGGCGTCAACCTGCCGCCGTTCCTCGACGCCAACCTCGACGAGCTCCGCGCCGACACCGCGCTGATCTGCGACACCAACATGTGGGACAAGGCGACGCCGGCGATCACCACCAGCCTGCGCGGCCTCTGCGGCGAGGAGATCGTCATCCGCGCCGCCGACCGCGACCTGCACTCGGGCTTCTACGGCTCGGCGGCGGCGAACCCGAACCACGTCCTCGCCCGCATCCTCGCCGACCTCCACGACGCCGACGGCGGGGTGACGCTCGACGGCTTCTACGACGGCGTCCCGGAGCTGCCCGCCGACCTCGAGGAGAGCTGGGCGAAGCTCGACTTCGACCCCGCCGCCTTTCTCGGCGAGGTCGGCCTCTCGGTCCCCGCGGGCGAGAAGGGCCGCTCGGTGCTCGAGCAGACCTGGTCGCGCCCGACGGCGGAAGTGAACGGCATGGGCGGCGGCTACCAGGGCGCGGGCTTCAAGACGGTGATCCCGGCCGAGGCCCACGCCAAGGTCTCCTTCCGCCTCGTCTTCGACCAGGACCCGCACGCGGTCCGCGCCGCCTTCCGCCGCCACGTCCGCGACCGCCTCCCCGCCGACTGCGAGGTCGAGTTCCACGAGCACGGCTCGGGCACCGCCGTCGCCTTCGACACCTCGGGACCGGTCTTCCAGGCGACGCAGGGCGCGCTCACCGACGAGTGGGGCAAGGACGCCGCCTTCGTCGGCGGCGGCGGCTCGATCCCGGTGACGACGCTCATCAAGCAGAAGCTCGGCGTCGACGTGGTCATGGTCGGCTTCGGCCTCGCCGACGACGCGATCCACAGCCCGAACGAGAAGTACGAGCTCGCGAGCTTCCACAAGGGCATCCGCTCGTGGGCGCGCATCCTCGCCGCCCTCGCGACGCCCGCCTGACCGCGCGCCCCGCCCGCACCTCCGGCTTGCCACGCGGGCCGGCGCCGCGCTATCAGGCGCCGGCGGGCCGGTAGCTCAGCGGTAGAGCAGCGGCTTTACACGCCGTCTGTCGGGGGTTCGATCCCCTCCCGGCCCACCAATGCCCCCGCACGCCCTGACGGGGCGCTCAACCTGTACAATTGTACAGGCATTCTCACTCAACTTTAGAGTTATTCGCAGCAACCGGTCGCGCTATGGTTGTGCAACCCTTCCCGCGATGACCGCTTCCGGCCGAAGGGCGAACGCCTGTCGAAGGAACCGGGTCCCCGTGCGCCACCTGCTCCTCGCCGCCCTCGCCGCCCTCCCGTCGCAGGCGTCCGCCGGCGGCCTCGACCTTTCCGGCCAGCCCGTCACCCTGCTCTTCCGCGACGGCGGCTACGCCGAGGCGAGCTTCGCCTTGACCGATCCGCGCGTCGTCGGCAGCGACCCCGCCGGCGCGTCGAGCGGTGACGTCTTCGCCACGGTCAGCGATCTCGCCCTCGGCGTCGTCCGCCGCTTCGGGCCCGCGTGGTCGGGCGCGCTGATCCTCGACCACCCCTACGGCGTGCGCGTCGACTACGCCGCCGCCGACGCCGCCTTCCCCTTCGCCGGCACCCACGCCGAGCCCGAGTCGCTGGCGGTGACCGCGCTCCTCCGCCACGCCCTCGACGCGCGCTGGAGCGTCCACGGCGGGCTCCGCGCCGAACGCTTCGGCGGCGAGGCGTTTCTCGCCGGCGCCGGATACGGGCCCCTCGCCGGCTACGCCTGGACGGGCGATCCCGACTGGGGCCTCGGCTTCGTCGTCGGCGCCGCCTACGAGATCCCCGAGATCGCCCTCCGCGTCGCCCTCACCTACGGCTCGGAGATCGACCACGAGCTCCGCGCCAGCGAGAGCTTCTTCGGCGCCTCGACGACGTCGGTGACGATGCCGCAATCGCTGAACCTCGACCTCCAGACCGCGATCACGCCCCGGACGCTGGTCTACGGCCTCGTCCGCTGGGTGAACTGGGACGGCTGGCGGGTCGCGCCCGCGGGCCTCCTCGCCGCGACCGGCCAGCCGCTGATCGAATTCGACTCCGACGCCTTCACCTACCGGCTCGGGATCGCGCGCCAGCTCGGCGAGGCCTTCGCCGCCGCGGTCGAGATCACCCACGAGACCGCGAAGAACGAGGCGACGACCCCGCTCGACCCCTACGACGGCTTCACCACCCTCGGCGTCGGCGGCCGCTACACCACCGCCACCGGGGTCACGCTCGGCGCCGGCCTCGGCTACGGCTGGCTCGGCGACGCCACCGCCCGCGTCCCGGGCGGCGCCTCGGCCGATTTCGCCGGCAACCACGCCGTCTCGGCCCGGCTCAGCATCGGCATCGGCTTCTGACGGCCCCCTCCCGATCCCGGCCCGATCCCTGCCCGATGCGGGGTTCGTCAGCCTCTGGCCTTCGCCCCGACCCTGCGCTATCAGCCGGGCCGAGCACGGGAGCCCGACCGATGGCAGACCTCAGTCCCAACTACACCGACGCGATCTCCTCGATCGAGGAGATCATCGACGACGCACGCAACGGGCGGATGTTCATCCTCATCGACCACGAGGACCGCGAGAACGAGGGCGACCTCGTCATCCCCGCCCAGATGGCGACGCCGAACGCCATCAACTTCATGGCGACCCACGGCCGCGGCCTCATCTGCCTCTCGCTCCCGGGCGAACGGCTCGACGCCCTCGGCCTGCCGCTGATGGCCCAGGCGAACTCCTCGCGCCACGAGACCGCCTTCACCGTCTCGATCGAGGCGCGCGAGGGGGTGACGACCGGCATCTCCGCCCACGACCGCGCCCGCACCGTCGCCGTCGCCATCGACCCGCGCTCCGGCGTGCAGGACATCGCGACGCCCGGCCACGTCTTCCCGCTCCGCGCCCGCGACGGCGGCGTCCTCGTCCGCGCCGGCCACACCGAGGCGGCGGTCGACATCGCCCGCCTCGCCGGGCTCAACCCCTCGGGGGTGATCTGCGAGATCATGAACGAGGACGGGACGATGGCCCGCCTCCCCGACCTCGTCGCCTTCGCCCAGCGCCACGGCCTGAAGATCGGCACGATCTCCGACCTCATCGCCTACCGCCGCCGCCACGACAACCTCGTCCGCGAGACCTGCGTCCAGACCGTCGCCTCGGAGTACGGCGGCACCTGGCAGATGCGCATCTTCACCGACACCGCCGCCGGCGGCGAGCACATCGTCCTGTCCAAGGGCGACCTCGCCGACCCCGCGCCGGTGCTCGTGCGGATGCACGCGACGAACCCGCTCGAGGACATCCTCGGCATCCACGCCGGCCGCAGCCACCAGCTCCGCGACGCGATGCTCGCCATCGCCGCCGAGGGCCGCGGCGTCGTCGTGCTGCTGCGCGAGACCTCGATGAAGCTCGACACCGGCGACCACGTCTCGCCGCACCGCCTGCGCCAGTACGGCATCGGCGCCCAGATCCTGAACGCCCTCGGGCTCCGCGAGCTCGTGCTCCTCACCAACTCGCCGAGCCCGCGGCCGGTGGCGCTCGAGGGCTACGGCCTGTCGATCGCCGCCACCCGCCCGATCCGCGGGCCGGAGGACGCCTGATGGAAGCGCACGCCACGCTCGCCCGGCCGCGCTTCGAGCATCCGACCCGCGTCCTCGTCGTCGTCGCGCCGTTCTACCGCGACGTCGCCGACGGCCTGCTCGCCGGCGCCCGCGCCGCGCTCGACGACGCCCGCGTCCACCACGAGACGATCGAGGTCCCGGGCGCGCTCGAGATCCCGACGGCGATCCGCCTCGCATCGCGCTCGGGCGACTTCGACGGCTTCGTCGCCCTCGGCTGCGTGATCCGCGGCGAGACCACCCACTACGAGACGGTGTGCAACGACAGCTCGCGCGGCCTCACCCTCCTCGGCCTCGACGGGCTCTGCATCGGCAACGGCATCCTCACCGTCGAGAACCACGGCCAGGCCGCGGTCCGCGCCGATCCCGCCGGCCAGGACAAGGGCGGCGGCGCCGCCGACGCCGCGCTCCATCTCATCGCCCTCGCCCGCCGCTTCGCGCCGCCGGCGCGGCCGCTCCCCGCGGGCAGCGTCCGCGTCGCCGGCGACACCGGGGTCGCCTGATGGCCGACGCCAAGCCGACGGCGGCCGAGGCCCGGCGGATGCGCTCGGCGGCGCGCTTCTACGCCGTGCAGGCGCTCTTCCAGATGGAGGCGGCCGACGTCGGCGCCGAGACGGTGATCGCGGAGTTCGAGGCCCACCGCCTCGGCGACGAGATCGACGGCGAGACCCTCGCCGCGCCCGACCTCGCGCACTTCCGCCGCCTCCTCGCCTCGGCGGTCACCGAGCAGGCGCGCATCGACCAGCTCACCCACAAGGCGCTCGTCGTGCGCTGGCCGATCGACCGCATCGACCCGACCCTCCGCGCCCTCTTCCGCGCCGCCGGGGCCGAGCTCGTCGCCACCGACACGCCGCCGAAGGTGACGATCAACGAGTACGTCGACATCGCCAAGGCGTTCTACCCCGACGGCAAGGAGCCGAAGTTCGTCAACGCCGTCCTCGACCACATGGCCCGCGCCGCCCGCCCCGACGCCTTCGCCTGACGCCGCCACCACGCCCGGCGGGGCACCTCCTCAGTCGGCGAAGCGGTTCTCGCGGGGGAAGCCGCGCGGCGCCATGCGGCCGGCGGTGGCGCGGGTCGAGAGCCATTCGCCGAGGTCGGTGACGACCCGCGTGCGCCCGGCCGGGTCCTTCCACGACAGGCCGTCGGCGAGCGCGAAGGTGACCGCGTCCGAGAGGCCGCCGTCCTTGTAGCGTTGCAGGCGCACCCCCTTGCCGCGGGCCATCTCGGGCAGCTCGGCGAGCGGGAAGACCAGCATCTTGCGGTTCTCGCCGATCGCCGCGACGTGGTCGCCGGCGACCGGCCGGCACACCCGGGCGCGGGTGCCCTCGCGCAGGTTCAGGACTTGCTTGCCGCCGCGGGTCTGGGCGACGCCGTCGTCCTCGGCCAGCACGAAGCCGTCGCCGGCATCGGAGGCGACGAGGAGCCGCGCCCCCGGGCGGTGCACGAGGAGAGTCAGCACCTGCGCCTCGTTCGGCAGGTCGATCATCAGCCGCACCGGCTCGCCCATGCCGCGCCCGCCGGGCAGGCTCGCACAGGCGAGGGTGTACATCCGCCCGTTCGAAGCGAAGAGGATCAGCCGGTCGGTGGTCTCGGCGTGGAGGAGAAAGCGCGGCCCGTCGCCGTCCTTGAACTTGAGCTCGGCCCCGGACGCGAGGTGGCCCTTCATCGCCCGGATCCAGCCCATCTCCGAGCAGACGACGGTGACCGGCTCGCGCTCGATCATCGCCTCGAACGACACCTCCTCGACGTCGGGCACGTCGTCGAAGGTCGTGCGCCGGGCGCCGCCCTTGGCGTCCTTGCCGAAGGCCTTGCGCACCTCGCGGAGCTCCTCGGCGATGCGGCTCCACTGGAGTTCCTCGCTGGCGAGGAGCGCCGCGAGGCCCTCGCGCTCGACGACGAGCGCCTCGCGCTCGCCGCGGATCTCCATCTCCTCGAGCCGGCGGAGGTTCCTCAGGCGCATGTTGAGGATCGCCTCGGCCTGCACGTCGGTCAGGCTGAACTCGGCGATCAGCACCGCCTTGGGCTCGTCCTCGTAGCGGATGATCTCGATCACCCGGTCGAGGTTGAGATAGGCGACGAGCAGCCCGTCGAGCACCTCGAGCCGCGCGTCGATCTTCCCGAGCCGGAAGCGCGCGCGGCGGAGCAGCACCTCGCGGCGGTGGTCGAGGAAGGCGCGCAGCACCTCCTTCAGCGTCGAGACCTGCGGGGTGCGGCCGTCGATCAGCACGTTCATGTTCATCGCGAAGCGGGTCTCGAGGTCGCTGGCGCGGAACAGCATCTCCATCATCACCGCCGGATCGACGGTGCGCGCCCGCGGCTCCAGCACGATGCGGATGTCCTCCGCACTCTCGTCGCGGACGTCGGCGAGCACCGGCACCTTCTTCGCGTTGATGAGCTCGGCGAGCCGCTCGATCAGCTTGCCCTTCTGCACCTGGTAGGGGATCTCGGTGACGACGACCTGCCATGTCCCGCGCCCGAGGTCTTCGACCGCCCAGCGCGCCCGCACCCGGAAGCTGCCGCGCCCGGTCCGGTAGGCCTCCTTGATGTTCGCCCGCGGCTCGACGATGAGGCCCCCGGTCGGGAAGTCCGGCCCCTGGACGAAGTCGAGGAGCTTCTCGTCCGACGCACCAGGATGCTTCACCAGATGCAGGCAGGCGTTGCAGAGCTCGTCGATGTTGTGCGGCGGGATGTTCGTCGCCATGCCGACGGCGATCCCCGACGAGCCGTTGGCGAGCAGGTTCGGGAACGCCGCCGGCAGCACCACCGGCTCCTGCTCCGACCCGTCGTAGTTGTCGCGGAAGTCGACCGCGTCCTCGGACAGGCCCTCGAGCAGCGCCGCCGCCGCCGCCGTCATCCGCGCCTCGGTGTAGCGCTGGGCGGCCGGGTTGTCGCCGTCGACGTTGCCGAAGTTGCCCTGGCCGTCGACGAGCGGATAGCGGACGTTGAAGTCCTGCGCCAGCCGCGCGAGGGCGTCGTAGATCGCCTGGTCGCCGTGCGGGTGGTAGGAGCCCATCACCTCGCCGACGATCTTCGCGCACTTGCGGAAGGCGCCGTTCGGATCGAGCCGCAGCCCGCGCATCGCGAAGAGGATGCGCCGGTGGACGGGCTTCAACCCGTCCCGGGCGTCGGGCAGCGCCCGGTGCATGATCGTCGACAGCGCGTAGGTGAGGTACCGCTCGCCGAGCGCGCGATCGAGCGGTTCGGTGACGAGGCCGCCGGCACCGCCGGCCTCGGGGCTCATGTCGGGATCGTCGGAGGCGTCAACCATAGATGTGGTGTACCGCGGCGCGCCCCGGCTGGTCTACCGAAAACGCGCCGAGGCGCCCCGCGCGGCTCAGGCGGCGGCGGTGATCGGCACCGAGATCGACGAGGTGATCGCCCGCCCCCGCGCCGCGTACTCGGCGGCGCGCCCGAGGTCCATCATCTCGCCGAAGGCCTCGTTCTGGACATGGGGCATGAACGGGTTGCGCGCCCCGCCTCCGGCGAAGGTGAGCTCCGAGAAGTAGACGCGCCCGTCGCACTCGAGGAAGTCGACGCGGACGTGCATGAAGTCCTCCGAGAGCCGCCGCGCCTCGGCGACCATCTTCTCGAACGCCGCCGGGCGCCGTTCCGGCCGGTCGGCGGTCTGGGCGTAGCCCGACCAGTGGAACGGCGTCGGCCGCCACTTCAGGTCGAAGAGCGAGCAGCGCACGTCGTTGCCGGTGCGGTCGGTCATGAACATGAAGAACTGCGGCTCGCCCATGATGCAGTAGAACTTGTACTCGCTGATCCGCGCCGCCGGGCCGATCACCCGCTCGGCGAGCCAGCGATTCGGGATGTCGCGGTAGTGGAGCTCGCCGAGGAAGCGCCAGTGGTCCCAGCGCTGCCACTCGGAGACGGTGGCGGCGAGGTTGCGGCGCGTCGCCGGCAGGCTGTCGGCGACGAAGCGGTTCTGTGCCCACCCCGAGGTCGACTTCAGCACGAAGCGATCGGGCAGGTCGGCGGCGAGCAGGTCGTCGGGCCCGGTCCCCACCCCGTAGAGCTCCGGCGCCGGGATCTGGGCGTTCTTGTGGTGCAGGTAGTGCCGCACCGCGGCCTTGTCGGCGGCGACCGCCATCAGCGGGTTGGCGTGGTTCAGGAACTGCCAGCGGACCTTCTCGTTGATCCAGGACGGCGTCTCGAAGTCGGGCAGGTGGTCGTTGCGGACCGCGTAATGGTAGGTGACGGCCTCGGCGTCGCTGCGGAAGGCCCGGTCATAGGCCGCGGCCTGCACCGGCGTCGGATCCCCCGCCAGTCGCCGCCGCAACCGCGAGACCCGCCATCCCCACCGCACCCGGCGGTTCATCTGGCGAACGTAGGCATCCCTGTCGATATCCGCACGCGGCATTTCCCGCACCCCCTACAACAGAACCTCCGCCGGACTTGGCCGGCGCCCCACAAATCGACGGGAGGATTGCATCGCGTCAGAGTGAAGGATGCGCGTACGACAGGATGCTCTCCTGACGGCCGACGCCCGGACAGAATCCCCCGACCCGCGCGTGACCGACACACACAACCACCCACCTGCGAACTCTACGACATGACTCCCCCCCGGAGTCAGCGAAAGTATCGCATGTGTTACTTGCATAGGGCCAATTCCGGCGAGAATCAAGAAAGAAGACGGGGTGCGACAGTCTTGCCCATCCCCTTCGAACCCCTTGGAAATCAGGAGATTCCATTGCCGGAACTCGCCCCAGGGGTTAACCATGTCACTACTTGAGCGAGTTCCCGGCGAGAATGACTCCGGCAGGGAGTCCTTGCCGACCGCCGCGCCCGGCGGGTAGCGACGGCGGATGACTCGCACGCTTCTCGTCACCGGCTCGTCCTCGGGCATCGGCCTCGACGCCGCCCGCACCCTCGCCGCCCGCGGCTGGCGGGTCCTCGCCACCTGCCGCGACCCGGCCGACTGCGCCCGCCTGCGGGCGGACGGGCTCGAGAGCTTCGCGCTCGACCTCGCCGACGAGGCCTCCGTCGCCGCCGGCGCCGCCGAGGCGCTCGACCGCTGCGCCGGGCGCCTCGACGCGGTGTTCAACAACGGCGCCTTCGCGATCCCGGGCGCGGTCGAGGATCTGCCGCGGGCCGCGCTCCGCGACATCTTCGAGACGAACCTCTTCGGCCACGTCGACCTGACCAACCGCCTGCTGCCGGCGATGCGGGCGGCCGGGGGCGGGCGGGTCGTCTTCACCTCGTCGGTGCTCGGCCTCGTCGCCGCCCCGTGGCGCGGCGCCTACGTCGCCACCAAGTTCGCGCTCGAGGGCCTCGTCGACACCCTGCGGCTCGAGCTCCGCGGCTCGGGGATCGCCGTCGTCCTGATCGAGCCGGGGCCGATCCGCACGCCCTTCCGCCGCAAGTCGATCCCGCACTTCGAGCGCCACGTCGACTGGCGCGCCTCGCCGCACCGCGCCGCCTACGAGGCGACGCTGCTCCGCCGCCTCTACGCCCCCGAGTCCGGCCGCGACCGCTTCGAGCTCCCGCCGTCGGCGGTGACCGCCCGCCTCGTCGCCGCGCTCGAGAGCCGCCGCCCGCGGCCGCGCTACTTCGTCACCGCGCCGACCCACGCCGCCGGCCTCCTCCGCCGCCTGCTCCCGACCCACGCCCTCGACCGGGTGCTCCGCGGGCGGTGACCCCGGCCACCGCCGCCGGCCCGCCGGCGCCTCGCGCATCGACGGGCGCATCGACCGGTTAGCCTCTGGAATCGCTCGCGAACTCCGGCCGGGCCGGAATCCCGCTTCCCCTCCCGCGGCCTTCGTGCTACCTCCCGCCCGATGCCCGAGCCCCTGACCCTCTACCTCGCCGCCCCGCGCGGCTTCTGCGCCGGCGTCGACCGGGCGATCCGGATCGTCGAGATGGCGCTCGAGAAGTGGGGCGCCCCGGTCTACGTCCGCCACGAGATCGTCCACAACCGTTTCGTCGTCGACGGCCTGCGCGCCAAGGGCGCGGTCTTCGTCGAGGAGCTCTCCGACTGCCCGCCCGACCGCCCGGTGGTCTTCTCCGCCCACGGCGTCCCGAAGGCGGTGCCGGCCGAGGCCGAGGCCCGCGCGATGCTCTACGTCGACGCGACCTGCCCGCTGGTCTCCAAGGTCCACATCGAGGCCGAGCGCCACCACGAGAACGGCCTCCAGATGGTGATGATCGGCCACGCCGGGCACCCGGAGACGATCGGCACGATGGGCCAGCTCCCCGACGGCGAGGTCATGCTCGTCGAGACCGTCGCCGACGTGGCGACGCTGGCGCCGCGCGACCCCGAGCGCCTCGCCTTCATCACCCAGACGACGCTCTCCGTCGACGACACCGCCAGCGTCGTCGCGGCGCTGCGCGCCCGCTTCCCGGCGATCGTCGGGCCGCGGCGCGAGGACATCTGCTACGCCACCACCAACCGCCAGGAGGCGGTCAAGGCGATGGCACCGAAGATCGACGCCCTCCTCGTCATCGGCGCGCCGAACTCCTCGAACTCGCAGAGGCTCGTCGAGGTCGGCCGCCGGGCCGGCTGCGGCTACGCCCAGCTCGTCCAGCGCGCCACCGACATCGACTGGCGCGCCCTCGACGGCGCCCGCGCCGTCGGCATCACCGCCGGCGCCTCGGCGCCCGAGGTGCTGGTCGAGGAGGTCGTCAACGCCTTCCGCGCCCGCTACGACGTGACCGAGGAGCGGGTCGAGACCGCGACCGAGAACGTCGAGTTCAAGGTGCCGCGCATCCTGCGGGCGAAGGTCGCATGAACCGCATCCCGGTGCCGGCGCTCCTCGTCGGGGTGGCGGGGCTCCTGCCGTTCCTCTACGCCGTCGGGCTCGTCCTCGTCGCCGAGGGCACGCTGCCGACGCTCGGGCTCTTCTCCTCCGACCGCGCCGGCGGCGTCCTCGTCCTCGAGCGTTTCGGCGCGGCGATCCTCGGCTTCATGGGCGGCTGCCTGTGGGGCTTCGCCGCGGCGCCCGGCCGGGTGCCGACCGCGCTCCTGCTCGTCGCCTCGGCGGTGCCGCCGATCCTCGCCGCGCTCGCCATCCGGCCGAGCCCGGCGCTCTCCTGTCTCTGGCTCGCCTTCGGCTTCGTCGTCGTCCAGGCGATCGACCTCGCCTTCCACCGCGCCGGGGTGGCGCCGGCGTGGTGGCCGGGGCTGCGGCTGCCGCTGAGCGCCGCGGTGATCGCCTGCCTGCTGGTCGGCGCCCTCTATGGTTGAGCTCGCCGCCTACACCGACGGCGCCTGCTCGGGCAATCCCGGGCCGGGCGGCTGGGGCGTCCTGCTCGTCGCCCGCGACGGCGACCGCGTCGTGCGGACGCGCGAGCTCTCCGGCGGCGAGGCGCTGACGACGAACAACCGGATGGAGCTCTCGGCGGCGATCGCCGCGCTCGACGCCCTCGACCGGCCCTCGGTGCTGACCGTCGTCACCGACAGCGTCTACGTCCGCGACGGGGTCTCGCGCTGGATCCACGGCTGGAAGAAGAACGGCTGGCTGACCGGCGCCCGCAAGCCGGTTAAGAACGAGGACCTCTGGCGCCGCCTCGACGCCGCCGCCGCCCGCCACACCGTCACCTGGACATGGATCAAGGGCCACGCCGGCCACCCCGAGAACGAGCGCGCCGACGCCCTCGCCCGCGCCGGCATGGCCCCGTTCAAGCCGCCCCCGACCCCGCCCACGCGCGCCAGGCATCCCGACCGCTGAGCCGGCCGAAGGCCGGGCGGGACGCCGCGGGATCAGGACGACGGCCGAAACACCGCCGCCTCGAGGTCGGCATGGGGCGCGCCCCGCATCGCCAGCAGCCGTCCGGCGATCGCCTCGGCGACCGTCCGGGCATGGGCGGCCACCTCCGGCACGCCCATGAGCTCGCCGACGTCGCCGCGGGCGAGCGGCCCGGCGACGAACAGCGTCTCCGACAAGCCACCGCCCGCGTCGACCGCGCGGCACCGGCCGGCGACCCGCAGCCCAAGCCCGAGGGGGTCCGGACACAGGAGACCCTCCGCCGCCAGCGCCGACAGCACGGGATTGCCCCGCAGCACCGCGTCGTGGGCCGGCCCGGTGGTGACGACCACCCGGTCGAAGCGCTCGGCGACGATCCCCGCATGGCCGCGCCGCCGGTACTCGACGAAGATCCCGGCGGCGGCCTCGCTCGCCCGCACCACGCGGGCGGCGGCGTAGCCGAGGCGCCCGACCGCCTCCTGGCGCACGAGCACCTCCTCGACCTGCGGCGCCACCCGAAAGCGATGCACGTCCCAGAACGGCCGCAGGTGCCGCAACAGCCGCGCCCGCTCGCCCGCGTCGAGATTCGCCCAGATCGCCTGCCCCTGGTCGCGCACCCGGTCGATCGTCGCCTGCCAGCCACGGCCCTCGGCCGCCTCGGCCGCGATCGCCGCGCGGATCCGGCGCAAGAGGGCGCGCGCCGTCGGCGCCGGCGGACGGACGAAGTCCGCGGCGCTCCGTCCCGCCGGCGCCCCGTGCCCGCGCGAGCGCAGCCCGCGCCGGGACAGGGCGACGATCTCGCCGCGGAAGCCGCGCCGGCCCAGGCTGGCGACGACGTCGGCCGAGGTCAGGGCGGTGCCGAGGATCAGCACGCGATCCGTCGGGCCGATGCCCGCGATCGCCTCGCCGTCGTAGGGATCCGCGATCAGCCGCCGCGACCGCGCCAGGCCGACGAACGCCTGCGGCAGCGCCGGCCGGGGATGGCTCATCGCCAGCACGACGACATCGGCCACCAGCGTGGTCCCGTCGGAAAGCCCGAGCCGGTAGCCCTGCCCGGACCGCGCCGCGGAAACCGCGCGCGCCCGCACGTGGCGGATCGCGCCCCCCGCCAGCACCGGCGCGAGCTGCGCCGCGACATAGGCGCCGAAGATGCGCCGCTCGGGATAGAACTCGCCCCCGAGGGTCAGCGTGCCCGGCGACATCGCGGTGCGGGTCGCGGCCAGCCACGCCATGAAGTGCTCGGGCTCCTCGGCGACGAGCGACATCTTCGAGGCCGCGACGTTGATGCGGTGCGCCGGATCGCTGGTCGAATAGGCGAGCCCGGGTCCGACCACCTCGCGCGGCTCGACCACGACGATCTCGGCGGCGCCGGGCGGGAGCGCGCGCGCCAGATGCCAGGCCGTCACGGCTCCGGCGACACCGCCGCCGAGAACGGCGACGACGGCACCGCCGCGGAGGTGCTCCATCTTCATGACAACGACTCCATTACACGGGACTGTCTTGACTACACGGGGGGACCGTCTTGCCGACGCTGCCCTCAGACCTCGTCGAGGATCCGCGCGCGGAGCGCGACCGTCGCGGCGTCGCCGGCGTCGCGGCGCGACCGCGCCAGCTCGACCTTCACGTCGAGCGCCACGCCGCCCTCGCGCAGCACGATCACCCGGTCGGCGAGGCGGAGCGCCTCCGAGACGTCGTGGGTGATGAGCACGGTGGTGAAGCCGTGCTCGCGCCAGATGCGCTCCAGCAGCCGGTGCATGTCGCCGCGGGTGAGCGCGTCGAGGGCGCCGAACGGCTCGTCGAGCAGCAGCACCCCGGGATGGGTGACGAGCGCGCGCGCCAGGGCGACGCGCTGGCGCTGGCCGCCCGAGAGCACCGCCGGCCACTCGCCGGCGCGGTCCCCGAGCCCGACGTCGTCGAGCGCCGCCGCCGCCG
>CAZEGY010000025.1:0-16915 GCA_964511815.1 uncultured Rhodovulum sp. | reverse complement strand
GGATATCGACGCGAAGCACCGACGTCGTGTCTCCGAGCAGCCGCTCGATCTCGGCCAGTCGGTATTGATGCGCCATCGCCAGCCCGGAAAGCACGAAATCGCGCAGCATCAGGGCGTGCGTCTCGATGAAGCCGTGGATCATCGGGTGCGTCGCCGCCGTCACGCCGCTGGCGGCGAGCTCGGCGGCGATGAAGGCGTGGAAATGGAACGATGTTGTCCAGCCGCCCATGTTGCGTATGCGAATAACTATGCTGCACTTGCGAACTACTCGATGTCGAAACGATCGTAACTTACGGACGTAACGTTTCGTTACGCCCGCCGGCGCCAGGGACCGACTCTATGGTGGCGCGCAGATCGCTTTTGGTTGGCACGGCCCTTGCTTGATAGCTTGCAGAAGAAGCCCACGGGGCCTCGATGCCCGGTGCCACAAGAACGAAGGGGAGGCCTGGCCCGACGAGAACGCTGCCGCAGCCGCGGCGTCGGCCCCTCGTCGAACCGACCGACACCTTTGCCGGATCCACCGAACGGCCGCCGCTGCGCGCCGCTCGAGCACAGAACTGGCGGCGATGGGCGCCGCGAACCGCCCGGGCCATGCGGCCCGTGGCGCAATGGGTGGAGGCTTTCAGACGATGACGTCCTTGACGCTGAACAAGATCACCTCGCAGCGCGGTATCTCCGTGGGCGAGGCGACCAAGAAGATTTCCGACCTCGGGTGGAACCCGACGTATGTCCAGGAGGCGAACACGTTCCCGACGGACTACAAGATCGCCAAGGCGCCGCGCGACCCGATGAAGCAGGTGCTGCGCTCCTACTTCCCGATGCAGGAGGAGAAGGACAACCGGGTCTACGGCGCACTCGACGCGGCGCTGCGCGGCGACATGTTCCGCAACGTCGAGCCGCGCTGGGTCGAGTGGATGAAGCTGTTCCTGGCGATCATCCCCTTCCCGGAGATCTCGGCGGCGCGCTCGATGGCGATGGTCGCGCGGCTGGCGCCGGGCGAGGACCTGCGCACCGGGTTCACCATGCAGATGGTCGACGAGTTCCGGCACTCGACGATCCAGATGAACCTCAAGAAGTGGTACATGGAGAACTACATCGACCCGGCCGGGTTCGACATCACCGAGGAGGCGTTCGGCAAGTGTTACGCCACCACCATCGGCCGGCAGTTCGGCGAGGGCTTCATCACCGGCGACACGATGACCTCGGCGTGCATGTACCTGACCGTGGTCGCGGAGACGGCGTTCACCAACACGCTCTTCGTCGCCATGCCGTCGGAGGCCGCCCGTAACGGCGACTACGCGCTGCCGACGGTGTTCCTGTCGGTGCAGTCCGACGAGAGCCGGCACATCGGCAACGGCCACTCGATGCTGATGGCGGCGCTGAAGGAGCCGGAGAACCACCTGCTGCTCGAGCGCGACCTGCGCTACGCCTTCTGGCAGAACCACGCGATCGTCGATGCGGCGGTCGGCACCTTCATCGAATACGGCACCACCAACCGCGACAAGAACAAGGACTCCTACGCGGAGATGTGGCATCGCTGGATCTTCGAGGACTACTACCGCACCTACATGCTGCCGCTCGAGAAGTACGGCGTGAAGGTGCATCACGACGACGTCCAGGAGGCCTGGAACCGCATCACCAAGAAGCACTACGTCCACAAGGTCGCGCAGTTCTTCGCGGTCGGCTGGCCGGTGAACTTCTGGCGGATCGAGGCGCAGCGCGACGCCGACTTCGAATGGTTCGAGGCGAAGTACCCGGGCTGGTACGCCGAGTTCGGCGACTTCTGGAGGTGGTACGACAAGCTGTCGAAGCCCGGGCAGAAGATCGTCACCTTCAACGAGGAGGTCGGCTACGTCTATCCGCACCGCTGCTGGTCGTGCCTGGTGCCCTGCCTGATCCGCGAGGACATGGTGGTGGACGAGATCGACGGGCAGCTGCACACCTTCGCGCACGAGCTCGACCGCTGGACCGCCGTCGAGGCGTTCTCCGACGAGTACAAGGGCCGGCCCACCCCGGCGATGGGGCGCTTCTCGGGCAAGCGGGAGTGGGAGACGCTCTACCACGGCTGGGATCTCGCCGATGCGATCAAGGACCTGAACTTCGTCCGCCAGGACGGCAAGACCCTGGTGCCGCAGCCGCACCTGCGGTTCGACGACAAGGACATGTGGACGCTCGACGACGTGCGCGGCCACACCCTGCTGTCGCCGCTCACGCTGCTCCGGGAGATGACCCCGGAGGCGCGGGAGAAGCACCTGGCCGAGTATCGGGCGGGCTTCACCATCAACCCCTGCAACTGACCCCGGGCGCGCGCTCTGCGCGCAGTTCCGGTGACCTTTTGAATCCAGACTAAGAATACAGCCGGAACATTGAAGCCCAGCCACCCCCTCCCCGCGACCGCGGGGAGGGACCAGGGAAGTAGTGGAAGCGAGGCAAACGCATGACCCACACGGTCCGCCTGGAGCCCGTCGGCGTCGAGTTCGAGGTCGAAGACGGCGAAACGGTCCTCAATGCGGCCTTCCGTCAGGGCATCGCCCTGCCGCACGGCTGCAAGGAGGGACAGTGCTCGGCCTGCAAGTGCATCCTGAACGAAGGCGAGGTCGACCTCCTGAAGTACTCGACCTTCGCGCTCAACGACATGGAGCGCGACAGCGGGCACATCCTGCTCTGCCGCGCGATCGCCTACACCGACATGGAAGTCGAGCTGCTCAACTATGACGAGGAGGTGCTGGCCAAGGCGATCGCGGTCAAGACCTACGAAGGCCGCATCTCCGAGGTGGAGAAGCTCACCCACGACATCCGCGGCATCGCGATCGAGCTCAACGCACCGATCAAGTTCTGGGCCGGGCAATATGTCGACATCACCGTCACCACGGAAGAAGGGGAGACGATTACGCGCTCGTTTTCCATGGCAAATACGCCGGACAAAGCCCAAACCCTGCGCTTCATCATCAAGAAATACCCCGAAGGAAAGTTCTCCGGAGAGCTCGACTCCGGTGGAATCCGGATCGGAGCCGCCGTCAGCGTCGTCGGCCCCTACGGCACCTGCTTCCGGCGGGAAGGCCGGGACGGACCGATAGTGCTGGTCGGCGCCGGGTCGGGCATGTCGCCGATCTGGTCGATCCTGCACGACCACGTGGCGAGCGGCGAGGATCGTCCGGTGTACTTCTTCTACGGGGCGCGCACCCGGACCGACCTGTTCCACCAGGACCGGATCGCGGCGCTCGTCGCGGAGCATCCGGCCGTGCGCTTCATTCCCGTCCTCAGCCATGCGGACGACGACGCGGAATGGGACGGCGCGCGCGGCTTCGTCCACGAGCGGGTGGGCGACACGCTGAAGGAGCTCGGCATCGACGGCGCCGGCGATGTCTACGCCTGCGGGCCGCCGCCGATGATCGACGCGCTCGAGCCGGTGCTGTTCATGAACGGCTTCGAGGCGGAGCGCATCCACTTCGACCGCTTCACCACCTCGTCGAGCGCAGCGCCGGGCCAGCTCGAGCCGGCCCGGTAAACCAACCACGACACCTGCCAAACAAGGAGCGAAACGCAATGCCAGCCATCTCCAGCTCGGTCGGATCGGGCGCCGCGGGGGCCGCCATCTTCGCCGACAGCGACAGCCGCAAGTACCGCTACTTCGCGCCCCGCGGGCAGCGGGCGACGCACTACGAGGACGTCACCGTCGACGTGCAGCCCGATCCCGAGCGCTACCTGATCCAGAACTGGATCATCTCCTTCGCCGACGGCAACGGCGCCTACGTCAAGGACAACACCCGCGCGCTCTCCTCGAACTGGCACGCCTTCCGGGCGCCGGACCAGGAATGGGAGCGCACCCACTACCAGCGCCAGTCGAAGATCGAGACGATGGTGCAGAGCGTCATCGCCAACGCCCGCAAGTCGGGGGCGCCGCTCGCCCTCGACAAGGTCTGGCAGAAGGTGCTGATGACGCATCTCGGCGCGTGGAAGCACGCGGAGTTCGGGCTCGGCACCTCGCTGATGCAGGCGCAGCGCTACGGCTACACCCAGATGATCAACAACGCGACGCTGACCAACAGCTCGTACAAGCTGCGGCTGTCGCAGGACATCACGCTCTACCTCGCCGAGATCGGCATGGACATCGCCGGCTGGGACGACGGCGCCGGCAAGACGGCCTGGCTCGAGGACCCGATCTGGCAGGGCACGCGCGAGGCGGTCGAGACCATCATGGGCACGACCGACTATCTCGAGCAGTACTTCGCCATCAACATCGTCTTCGAGCCGCTGGTGGGCGAGCTGTTCCGCTCGGGCTTCCTGATGCGGGTCGCGGCGGCCAACAGCGACTTCATCACCCCGCCGGTGATCTCGGCGGCCGAGGCCGACTACGAGCGCAACCTCGCGAACGCCATCGACCTCGTCTACCTGCTGGCCAACGACGAGGAGCACGGCGCGCACAACCGCTCGCTGTTCAAGGCCTGGCTCTCGATCCACCGGCCGCTCGCCGACAAGGCGGCGCTGGCGCTGCAGCCGATCTGGTCGATGCCGCATTCCAAGCCGGTCTCCTTCGACGACGTGCGTGCGCAGTCGCAGGAGCGCATCGGCCATATCCTGGCCGAGCTCGGCCTCAACTAAGGAACGGGAAACCACCATGTCCACTGCAGCCCGCAACGCGGACCACGACAACATCTTCAAGTCGATGAAGGACATCACCTTCGACCAGACGATCTCCGACCAGTGCGGAGTGACGATGAGCGACTCGGTCGAGGCCCGCGCCATCGCCGAGTTCATGTCCCAGAAGCCGGACGTGACGGTGACCTACCAGCCGGCGCTGATCCGCATCGACGGCCACGACAAGCTGATCTTCAAGATGGACGAGATCACCGAGTTCCTCGGCCGCGAGATGACGGCGGAGATCTTCGAGGTGAACACCTCGACGCACTACGGCCGCATGGTCCGGGTGGACGACAACACGGTCATCCTCTTCGGGAACATGGACGAGGTGATGCAGTACATCTGATCGGCATGGCCCGGGCCGGCGACGTCCGGCCCGGGCGACCCGTGGCGGGGAGGAAACGATGGAAACCACGACGCTCGCGAGCAGGTCGAAGACCGGCAGGACCGGAAAGATGAAGGCGGCGATCTTCGTCGAGAAGGGACGCATCGTCCTCGACGACAAGCCGATCCCGGACATCGGGCCGAATGACGCCCTGATGCGGGTGACGACGACGACGATCTGCGGCACCGACGTCCACATCCTCAAGGGCGAGTATCCGGTCGAGAAGGGCCTGACCATCGGCCACGAGCCGGTCGGGGTGATCGAGAAGCTCGGATCGGCGGTCACCGGCTTCAGCGAGGGCCAGCGGGTCATCGCCGGCGCGATCACCCCGTCGGGCTGGTCGAACGCCTGCCTGTGCGGCTTCTGCTCGCAGGACGGGGCGGGGACGAAGCACGGCTGGCAGGCGATCGGCGGCTGGAAGTTCGGCAACACCATCGACGGCTGCCAGGCCGAGTACGTGCGGGTGCCCGACGCGATGGCCAACCTCGCGCCGGTGGCCGACCACCTGACCGACGAGGAAGTGCTGATGTGCCCGGACATCATGTCGACGGGCTTCGCCGGCGCCGAGAACGGCGGCATCAGGATCGGCGACACGGTGGCGGTCTTCGCGCAGGGGCCGATCGGGCTCTGCGCGACCGCCGGGGCCAGGCTGATGGGCGCGACGCGGATCATCACCGTCGACGCCGTCGCGGCGCGGATGGCGATGTCGAAGACGCTCGGCGCCGACGAGGTGATCGACTTCAAGGCGGTCGACCCGGTCGACGCGATCATGGAGCTGACCGACGGGCGCGGCGTCGACGTGGCGATCGAGGCGCTGGGGACGCAGGCCACCTTCGAGGCGGCGTTGCGGGTGATCCGCCCCGGCGGCACGCTGTCGAGCCTCGGGGTCTATTCGACGGACCTGAAGATCCCGCTCGACGCCTTCGCCGCCGGTCTCGGCGAGAAGTCGATCCGTACCGCGCTCTGCCCGGGCGGCAAGGAGCGGATGCGGCGCATGATCGACGTGATCGCCTCGGGCCGGGTCGACCTCAAGGGGCTCGTCACCCACCGCTTCGGCATCGACCGGATCGAGGAGGCCTACGACCTCTTCGCCAACCAGCGGGACGGCGTGCTCAAGGTCGCCATCTCCATCTGAACAGCCACCAAGTATCAGGGAGCAAGATATGTACGTCACCCCCGAGGGCAAGGAAGTCTTCATCGTAGACGCCCACACCCACTTCTGGGACGGGAGCCCCGAGAACCAGAAGAACATCCACGGCAAGCAGTTCATCGAGTGCTTCTACGGCTACCACACCGCGCTCAGCCCCAAGGAAGAGCTGTGGGAGAAGTCAAAATTCGAGAAGTACAGCGCCGAGGATCTCTACCGCGACCTGTTCGTAGACGGCCCGGACGACGTGGCGATCATCCAGACCACGGTGCTGAAGGACTTCTACAAGGCCGGCTTCGGCGACATCCGGCGCTCGACCGAGCTCGCCGAGCGCGCCAAGGACCGCTTCATCGTCAACGGGTCGTTCGACCCGCGCGACGGCGAGCAGGCCCTCGAATACATCCACTTCATGAAGGAGACCTACGGCATTCAGGGCGTGAAGATGTACACGGCCGAATGGAAGGGCGAGAGCAAGGGGTGGAAGCTGAACGACCCCTGGGCCTACCGCTGCTTCGAGCTCTGCGACAAGCTCGGGATCAAGAACATCCACGTCCACAAGGGCCCGACGATCATCCCGCTGAACAAGGACGCCTTCGACGTGCATGACGTCGACTACGCGGCGACCGACTTCCAGGGGCTGAACTTCATCATCGAGCACTGCGGTCTGCCGCGTCTGGACGACTTCTGCTGGATCGCGGTGCAGGAGACCAACGTCTATGGCGGCCTCGCCGTGGCCCTGCCGTTCATCCATTCGCGGCCGCGCTACTTCGGCGAGGTGATCGCGGAGCTGTTGTTCTGGCTCGGGCCGGACAAGATCCTGTTCGGCTCGGACTATGCGATCTGGACCCCGAAATGGCTGGTCGAGAAGTTCTGGGCCTACCAGATCCCCGAGGACATCGCCGCCGAGCGAGGCGTGCAGCTGACCGACGAGATCAAGGAGAAGATCCTCGGGCTGAACGCGGCGCGGCTCTACGGCATCGACGTGGAGGCGCGCAAGGTCGCGCTCGCCGGCGCGCCGATCACCATCGCGGCGGAGTGACAGCCATGATGCTGCATCGCCGGGAGACGGAGGTCTGGCGGGTTCTCGACCGCGTCTACGATCCCGAGCTCGACGAGCCCATCACCGAGATGGGCTTCGTCGACACCGTCGACATTGCCGGCGACGCCGTCGAGGTGGCGTTCCGGCTGCCCACCTACTGGTGCTCGCCGAACTTTGCCTGGATGATGGCCGAGAGCATTCGGCGCGAGGTCGGGGCGCTGCAGTGGGTCTCGGCCGTCGCGGTGCGGCTGCAGGATCACATGTACGCCGACGAGGTCAACGCCGGCGTCAACGCCGGCGAGGGCTTCTGCGATCGGTTCGCGGCGCTCTCGGACGGCACGGATCTCGCGACGTTGCGGGAGAAGTTCGAGGTGAAGGCGTTCCAGCGGCGGCAGGAGAGCGTTCTGCTCCGGCTGCGCGCGCTCGGCTACTCGAACGCCGCCATCGTCGCGATGACGGTGCGCCAGCTCGACGCCGTGGACTTCGCGGGCGGCGAGGCGGCCGAGCAGAAGCCGCGCTACCGCGAGCTGCTCGCGAAGCGGTCGCTCGCCCACTGGCCGGGCGATCTCGCGTTCCGCACGCCCGACGGCACGGCGCTGACCGCGGAAGGGCTCGGCGACTATCTGGGGACGCTGCGGCAGGTTCGCATCAACATGGAGTTCAACGGCGCGCTCTGCCGGGGACTCATGGGAGCGCGCTACAAGGAGATGCAACGGATCGACGGCGAGCCGACTCTCGTCGACTTCATCCTCGGGGGAAGGCACGAAACGCGCGCCGCCGAGCCTTCGTAGGCCGCCCTGTTCCGAAACCGATCAAGAAACGCCGCCCCGCGGCGGCTGGAGGACTCATGCCCAAGCTGATGATCCACAATTCCGAGGCGCGGCGCGCGCTGGCCCGCGGCGTCTCGCAACTCGCCGCGGCTGTCGAGCCGACGCTCGGCCCGAAGGGAATGAACGCGATGATCGACCGGCCCATCGGCACGCCGATGGTGACCCGCGACGGCGTCTCGATCGCGAGCGAGATCGAGCTGCGCGACCGCTTCGAGAACATGGGTGCCCAGGTGGTGCGCGAGGTCTCGATGCAGACCAACGAGGTGGCCGGCGACGGCACCACCACCGCCATCGTTCTCGCCAACGCCCTGGTGCAGAAGGGCATCGAGGCGAGCGAGGAAGGCGCCAAGACCGTCGATCTCTGCCGCGGCATCGACCTCGCCGTCGCGAAGGTGGTGGCGGCGCTCAAGGCCTCGGCCAGGCCCGCCAAGGGCAACGGCGCGCTGGCGGCGGTGGCGGCGATCGCCGCCACCGAGCCGAAGCTCGGGGGGCTCGTCGCCGAGGCCTTCGAGCGGGTGGGCGCCGAAGGCGTCATCACCACCGACTTCAGCGTGACGACCGAGACGCTGCTCGAGGTGGTCGAGGGCATGTCCTTCGATCGCGGCTATCTCTCGCATCACATGGTGACCGACCAGGAGAAGATGGAGGCGGTGCTCGACCGCCCGCTGATCCTGATGACCGACCTCAAGATCAAGGACCCGGCGGCGCTCGACGGGGTGCGCAGGATCGCCGAGGCCGAGGGACGGCCGCTGCTCGTCATCGCCGAGGAGATGGCGCCCGAGGTGGTGGTGACGCTGATCGGCAAGCAGGGGCCGGGACGGTATCTCGTGGTGCATCCGCCCGAGTACGGCCACTGGCGCAAGGCGCTGATGGAGGATCTCGCGATCCTGACCGGCGGCCGGGTGATCGCGCGCGACCTCGGCGGCCGCATCGAGGAGGCGACGCGCGAGGATCTCGGCGGCGCCGAGCGGGTGCGCACCAGCGCGACGCATACCGCGATCCTGCGCGGCGAGGGCGACGGGGCGGCGATCACCGCGCGGCGGGCGCAGGTGCAGCGCCAGTACGAGAACGCGCCGCCCAACATCGAGCAGGACAAGCTGCGCGAGCGGTGGGCCAAGCTCTCCGGCGGGACGGCGGTGCTCTACGCCGGCGGCGTCACGCCCGTCGAGCAGAAGCGCACCATCCAGCTCATCGAGGACTCGCTCAGCGCCGTGCGCGCGGCGGCCGAGGACGGCGTGGTCGCCGGCGGGGGTTCGGCGCTGGCGCAGATCGCGCCGGTGCTTGACGCGGTCCTCGCCGAGACGACGGGCGACGTGGCCGAGGGGGTGCGGCTGGTGCGCTCGGTGCTGGCCCGGCCGCTGTGGCGGATCGTCACCAATTCCGGCGGCGACGCCGACGCGGTGGTCGCGGAAGTGACGCGGGTGAACGGCGGCTTCGGCTACGACGCCGCGGCGGGCTCGTACCAGAACATGTACGAGGCGGGGATCATCGACCCGGTGCGCGTCACCTGCGCCGCGCTCGCCAACGCCGCCTCGGTCGCGAAGCTGATCCTCACCACCGAGACCCTGGTCGGCGACGTGGCCGAGGACGAGGACCCCACCGCCGGCCCGGCGCTCGGCGGCGGCGCGGAGAAGCTCGGCCGGCCCTGAACGGCCCCGCACGGACCCTCCCCACTGCCGCGCCCGCCCGGGCGCGGCCTTTTTCATGCCGGTCGACGCGACAGGCGCGCCGGCCCGCGCGCCCTCACCCGAAGGTGCGGTGGATGCCGTGCTGGTTGAGCTTGCGGTAGAGCGTCGGGCGCGAGATGCCGAGGCGCTGGGCCGCTCGGGTAAGGTTTCCGTGCTCGGACAGCAATATGCTGCAGATGGCCTCGCGCTCCCGTTCCTCCAGGCTGTCCGCCGGCGCCACCGCGGCCGGGTCCGGACCCGGCGCGGCGGCGGTGAGCCGCGTCGGCGCCGCGATCTCCGGGGGCAGGTTGGCGAGACCGACGCGACCACCGAGCGCCAGCACGTGCAGCCGTTCGACGAGGCTCTTCAGCTCCCGCACGTTGCCCGGCCAGCGATGGGCACGCAGCGCGTCGAGGGCCTCCGGGGCGAAGTCGAGCGGGGCGCCGCCCGATCGCTCGGCGATCCTCCGGTTGAAATGCCCGGCGAGAAGCAGCACGTCGTCGCCACGGTCGCGCAGGGGCGGCACATGGATCGTGACCGTGCTGATCCGATAGTAGAGGTCGCGGCGGAAGCGCCCGGCCTCGACCTCGGCGCGCAGGTCGCGGTTGGTCGACGCGACGAGCCGCACGTCGACGGGCCGCGGCCGGCTGTCGCCGATGCGCTGCACCGCCCGCTCCTCGAGCACGCGCAGCAGGAACGGCTGCACGTCGAGCGGCAGCTCGCCGATCTCGTCGAGGCTGAGCGCGCCACCGTTGGCGAGTTCGAACACGCCCTGCCGGCCCTCGCGCGCGGCGCCGGTGAAGGCGCCGCCGACGTGACCGAAGAGCTCGGCGCCGATCAGATCCCGGGTGATCGCGCCGCAATTGACCGCGATGAAGCGGTCGCGGCCGCGCGGGCTCGCGACCAGCCGGGCGAAGAGCTCCTTGCCGACGCCGGTCTCGCCCTCGATCAGGAGCGAGGTCACCTCGTTGCTGCGCGCGACGCGGCAGGCGATGTCGACGACCTCCCGCAGGGCGGCGCTCTCGCCCACGATCGCCTCGGCCGCCTGCTCGACCGGATCGCGGGCGGTGCCGGCGACCTGCCGCACCGTGGTCGGCAGCACCAGCGCCGCGCCGCGGAGCGCCCCGTCCAGATTCAGCGGGCTGAGATGGCAGCCGCGCGCCGCCGGCGGCAGCGCCCGCGTCAGGTCGTCGAGAAAGGCCGCCTCCGGCCGCTGTGCCGCCCCGACCGCGGCCAGGGCCTCGAGCGGGAAATGTCCGCGGACCTCGCTCGGCACGTTGGCGCAATAGATCGGGCGTCCGCGCCGGTCGAGGATCATCAGCCCGTCGCTGCGCCGGTAGTTCGGCGCGGTGGCGATGAAGGCCTCGAGCAGCCGGGTCCGCTCCTCGACCTGCTGGTCGGCCAGCGCCTTCTCGATCTCGCGTGCCGCCGCCGCCACCAGGGCGGTGTTGTGCGGCCGGAAGATGCCGGGGTGGCCGGAGAGGTCGACGACGCCGATGATCCGCCCGTCCAGCGGATCGCGGATCGGCGCGCCGGCGCAGGTCCATCCCTTGATCCCGGCGCAGAAATGCTCGGCGGCATGCACGAAGACCGGCTCGCCGGCCCAGAGCGCCGTGCCGATGCCGTTGGTGCCGACCACGTCCTCGCTCCACTTGCCGCCGACCGCCAGGTGGATGTCCATGCCGTCGAACAGGGTGCGGCGGTCGCCGATCGCCTCGATCAGCACGCCGTCCTGGTCGGCGAGCACCAGCATGGCGCCGGTGTTCTCGAGCAGCCCGCCGATGCTGGCGAAGGTGCGCCGCGCCGCGGCCAGCAGCTCCGCGCGGACGCCGGAGAGCGTCTCGGCAATCCCCTCGCGCTCCGCCGTCATCGGCGCCTCTCCCTGCGCCGCGTCGATGCCGCCATCGGCGCAGCGGTGCCAGGAGTTGTGGATCAGCGGGCGGACCGGGCACGACTTTGGCGCCCGCGCCTCCGTGCCCGAGAGCAGATCCTCCCAAGCGCCCATGGTCGCCCGCTCGTCGTAGTCCGGCGACGCCCCGCCCAGCACAGCCGGTACCGCGCGCCTGCCTGCCTCGTTCGGGGCTGGGTGGGTCTTTCGGTTCATTCGATTGTCCATCGGTGCCGGGGAAGGCCCGTCTATTCCTCCGCCTCCGCTGCTGAGGCCGGGCTCAACCTGGCTTCGATCGCCGCGACCAGCGCCTTCTCGGAGCCGGCGCCTTCGAGGACATGGCCGTCGAGTTCTGCGAGCGCCGCCGCCAGGTCGTCCTCGACCGGCGAGAAGAAGCCGTTCTCCCGGGTGGCGAGGACGAATCGCTCCCGTCCGTCGCGGCGGCGCAGGTCGCCGAGGTGATGCAGCTGTCGACCGGTGTTGGCATCGACCATGCTGACGCGCCCATTCACCGCGACGCGCACGAAGGGCTTCGGCGGATCGACGATGGCCGTCGCGCGGGCGGTATGGATGATGAGGCCGCTCGCCTCAGGCCGCTGAGGCTTCGCGGTTTTTCGCGCCGAGTAGGCGCCGTTGCTCAGCCGGTCGGCGAGCCGCTCGATCGTCGGGCGATTCGCTGCGATCAGCCGCTTCGCCTGCTCATCCTCCCGACGCGGGCCGTTTCCTCTGGAGATGATCTCCACCCTAGCTTTCCTCCCCGGCGAGCGTCTCTGCGGGCGCTTTGCATTACGCTACGCCTGTTCCGCGCCTTGCGCCAGTCTGCATGCTAGCCCGAGCGCGGCGGGTTCGGGTAGTAGGCGGCTACGACAGCGGGCGACTTCGATCGACTCCATCACGAAGTCCGGCGCATCCGTCGTCGAGCGCAGCGCCGGTGCTTGTCACGGCCCCCCTTGGCGCAGCGCCTCCGCCGGGGACCGCCGGTAGGCGAGCGCGGCGGGGAGCAGCGCGATCACGGCGGTGGTGGCCAGCAGCGCGAGGAGCCGGGCCGCGTCGCCCGGGACGAAGGCCACCGGCAGGTGGAGGCCGCTCGCCGCCGCGAGCTGGCCCGAGAGGATGCGGGCTGCGGCGTAGCCGAGGCCGAAGCCCGCCAGCACGCCGGTCATGGCGATCAGCACCACCTCGCCCCAGACGATGGCGAAGACCACGGCGCGCGGCGCTCCGAAGGCCCGCAGCGCGCCGATCTGCTTCTGCCGCTGCAGTACCTGCACCGTCACCACCAAGAGGATCGCCGCGGCGACCAGCGCCTGGGCGCCGCCCGCCACCGCCGCGAGCACGGCGCGCGCGTCGCCGAGCGTGCCGTAGAGCCGGGTCAGCACCTCGGCCGGGAACACGGCGATGGTGGCGTCCGAGCGATAGTCCTGCCGCAGGTTGTAGGCATCGGCGATGGTGGCGGCATGCACGACGATCGCCGGCAGGCCGGGCGCGCGGGGGTCGGCCAGCGCCTCGGGCCGGATCGGAGCGGCGGGATCGAAGCCGCCGTGCACGGCCTCGTGCCCGTCGTCCTCCTCGTGCTCGTGCTCCGCGTCCTCGCCGCCGTGCGCGTGGGCATGGGTGCCCCAGACCGCCTCGACCGGCACCAGGATCGCCCGGTCCCAGGGCGTGCCGGTGGCCGCCAGCCGGCCGGTGACGCCGTAGCGGGTGTCGACATGGACCTCGCCCGCCCCGGCGAGCTGGCCGTGGACGGGGTGGAAGCTGGCGCCGAGATCGAGGGGCACGCGCGCGCCGATCACCGCGTCGCCCTGCCGGGCGAAGGGCCGCCCTTCGGCGAGGCCGCCGAGCCCGTCGACGAGGTCCTGGGTGGTGCCGACGATCGGCAGGTCGTCGAGAAAGTCGCCGAAGCCGACCGGCGCCGCCCAGACCACGCGCGGGTCGGCCCGCAGTCCGGCCATGACGTCGCCCGGCATCAGGGTCAGCGGCGCGGCCTGGAGGAAGACCGAGGAGAGCACGAGCTGCGTCTCGCTGCCGGGGGCGCCGACGACGAGGTCGAAGGCGTCGGCCGCCCGCGCCGAGCCGAGGCGCAGCGCCCGCTCCTCCAGCGTGACCGCCACGCCGAGCGCGGTGGCGCAGGCGACGATCAGGCTGACCGCCAGGGCGCCGAGCCAGTGCCGGCGCAGGTCCGCCGCGATGAAGCCGAGCATCCGGTGTCCCCCTCAGGCCGCCAGCCGGCCGTCGGCCAGCCGCAGCACGCCGTCGAGGCGCTCGATCAGCCGCGGGTCGTGGGTGGCGACGATCAGCGTCGCGGCCGCCTCGGCGGCGAGCTCGGCGAGCAGCGCCGCGACCCCTTCGCCGGCCTCGACGTCGAGGCTCGCCGTCGGCTCGTCGGCGACGATGATCGCCGGGCGCGCCACGAGCGCGCGCGCCACCGCCACGCGCTGCATCTGGCCGCGCGACATGGTCTCGACGCTCTGGTCGGGCCGGGCGATGCCGGTGCGCGCCAGCAGCCGCCGCGCCTCCGTCGCGACGGCCGGGTCGAGCCGCAGCCGCGCCAGCCGCTGCGGCAGCACGACGTTGTCGAAGGCCGAGAGCCCGGGGAACAGGTGGAACTCCTGCATGACGAGCCCGACGTGGCCGGCGCGCCAGCGGTCGCGGGCGTCCTCGCCCAGCGCGGCGAGATCGGTGCCGTCCCAGGCGACATGGCCGCGGGGTATCCGGTCGAGGCCGGTCAGCATGTTGAGAAAGGTGGTCTTGCCCGATCCCGAAGGCCCGGTCAGCGCCACGCGGCTCCCGGCGGGCAGGTCGAGCACGGCGACGGCGAGCGCCGGCTGGTCGAGGCCGGGATAGCGGACCTCGAGGTCGCGGATCGCCAGCGCCGCCATCGGGCTCATGCCCGCCCGAAGCGGGCGCCGACGATGCGCACCAGGCTGACGAAGCCGGTCTCCGGGTCGGTCCAGGAGCCGACCTCGAGCGTGCCGGTGACCTCGATCAGCGCGTTCGCCTGCTCGAAGGTCTGCGCCCGGTCGAGGTAGACCACGACGATGTCGTCCGGCCAGTCGGCGTCCGACGAGCAGAACGGGCAGAGCGCCATCGGCGCCTCGGTCAGCACGAAGAACTTGGCCTCGGCCTTGAGCGGCGGCGCCATGAAGCCCTGCATCCGCACCCGCCCGCCGGCGAGCGCCTCGAGCTTTTCCGAGAAGGTGAGGCCGAGCACGCCGATCGAGCCGTAGAGCTCGTCGAAGGCGATCGAATCCGCCGCCGCGCCGCGCGCCGGCAGAGCGAGGAGGACCGCGGCCGCGGTCAACAGGCGACGTCGGGAAAGCGGGGAAGGCATCGGATCTCCAGGGGGCGGTGCCCCGGGGCCGCGCGGCCCCGGGAAGAATGGAGGTGGCGTCAGTTGGTGACCTTCGACGGCGCCAGCGCCAGCACGTCGGCGATGACGCGGTAGACGTCGCTCTGCTCCATGTAGCCGTGGAACCGCTCGGCACCGGGTCCCGAGGCCTGCAGCACCACGTCGTCGACCGCGTGCACCGCCGTATCGGCCGAGCGCGGCAGGTTGCCTTCGCGGAAGGTCGAACCGGACCGGCCGCCATAGGCCTCGTTCGCGACGTAGTCGCCGGCCTGGTTCTGGATCGCCGGCTGGAACGGACCGTCGAGCTTCGGCCCCCAGGTCTCGAAGTAGTCGGGGAAGTTGCTGGCGAAGATCGCCAGGCGCGGGCTCACGTCGATGCGGTCGGGATAGCCGTCGCCGTCGGCGTCGGTGTAGGCCGGGAAGCCGGCGTCGGCATAGACGCCGACCTTGTCGCGACCGGCGCCCGGCTTCGTGTCGTCGATGGTGCCGATGACGCTGACGCCGTGGGTGTGGTCGCCGGTGACGACGATCAGCGTCTCGGGGTGGGTTTCGGCGAACGCCTGCGCGACGCCGATCGCCTGGTCGAACTCGATCATGTCGACCATGGCCCGCTCCCAGTCCATCGGGTGCGACATCTTGTCGACCGAGGCGGCCTCGACCATGAGGAAGAAGCCCTCCTCGTTCTTCGAGAGCTGGTCGAGCGCGGCCCGGGTCATCTCGACGAGCCCGGGCTGGTCCGGGAAGGTCTCGACGGTGCCCTTGTGCAGGAACTTGCGGTCGAGCGCCACGTCGAGGTTGCCGGTGTGGAAGAGGCCGAGGATGCGGCCGGTGTTGGTGCCGGCCGCGGCCGCGAGCTCCTCGGCGCTGGTCGCGAGGCTGTAGCCGGCCTCCCGGAACTGCGCGATGAAGTCGAGGTCGTCCTTGCGCTTGGAGCCGGCGGTCGTCTGCGGCAGGAAGTAGGCCGAGCCGCCGCCGAGGACGACTTCCGGCTGCACGTCGAAGAGCATCCGGTTGATCTCCGGCTTGTCGGCGCGGAGGCGGGTGTGGGAGACGACCGCCGCGGGCGTCGCGTCCTGGAGCTCGGAGGTGGTGACGATGCCGATCGACCGGTTGCCGGTGCGGCGCAGCGCCTCAGCGATCGTCTCGACCTTGGGGTCGTCGAGGCTGTCCGCGGTGCGGTCGGCGTAGACGCCGAGGGCGTTCACCGCGGTCTTGTGGCCGGTGAAGTACGCCGAGGCGGTGTTGGCGCTGTCGGTCGCGATCGCGTTGGTCGCGGAGGTGCCGATCAGCGCCGCATACTGGAGGTCGTCGAGGTTCAGCCGGCCGTCGGCCTTGCCCTCGGTCATGCCCTTCGCCATCAGCCGGGCGCCGGTGCGGTGGGCCATCGACAGGCCGTCGGCGATCAGGAAGATCACGTTCTTCGCCACCGGCTCGGCGGCGGTGCCGTAGACCTCCCAGGTGACCGAGGCCGTCTCGTCGCCGGCCTTGGCCTCGACGGTGTAGGTGCCCGGGGCGGCGATGAGGCCGCCGTGCAGGCGGATCGCGGAGGCGTCGACGCCCTCCTCCCTCTCGATGAACTCGACCGGCTTGCCCAGCACCTCGGCGGCGGGAAATCCGTTGATGGTGACGCTCACCGCGTCGGCGGCGACGACCGTGTCGAACTCGACCTTCACGTCGAAGGGGGAGCCGGCCAGGATGGTCGCCCGATCGAGCGGCAGGATCGTCGCGGCCTGGGCGGCGGAGACGAGGCAGGATGTCGCGGCGAGTGCGGCGAGGAGCGGACGCATCTGAAATCTCCCGAGTGACTGGATCTGCGACCGGCTACCCTCCTTCCATGGCGGCCGGGTGACGGCTCGACGACGGTTCCGCGACGGACGGCGGGTCGTGTGGCGACCGGCGTGGCCGGCGGAGCAGCAGACGCAGCGATCCACCCGCTCTTGGCGGCTCGGCGTTGGGGTGCGTCGGGAGTGGC
>CAZEGY010000024.1:13790-17006 GCA_964511815.1 uncultured Rhodovulum sp. | reverse complement strand
GGGGCGCCTTCGGCGCGTGCCTGCGCTGCGCGCAGGTGCCTCCGGCGGGAGTATTCTTACCAAGAAGAAGGCAGGTCAGCCGGGGAACCGGCGGGTGCCGTCGTGGACGGCGACCGCATTTCGGAGAGAGTCGTGTAGCGTGCCCTCTGGAAAGCCACACGACCCTCGGGGGGGGAGAGAGGATACGGGTGGTTTCCGCGGGCGGACGCCGCGCCCGCCCGCGTTCGATCGAAGCGGGCTCGGCCCGCGAGGATGTCGGCCCGACGGGCCGAAGCAGTGCTTCGGCCGTTCCCCGGAGCCGGCGGAGGGGGAGGGGGAGGGGGGCCGGGCATTCCCGTTGCCATGACTCCGGGCGTGGCCGCGCCCCGCGGACGCGTTTCGCGTCCGCCCGCCGGGGGCGGACGCGGCCGGATTTCGCCGACGGTCGAAATCCGGGAGATCCCCACCCTCGGCCCGAGGGGACGAACGCCGAGGCCGCCGGCAGCGTCGTGCAGCTTACCCTTCGTTATCCCCGATACTCCGGGGTTGACGCGCTCGGGGACGGAAGCGCGAACCGGGTGCCGGCGTCGACGGTGCCCCGGTCGGCGGCCGGGGGGTAAGAACGCGGTTAGCGTCAGGTTAAAGGATGGAGAGAAACCGCGGGCCGCGGCGGGCCGGTCTTGCCGGGCGCGGCGGAAGCGCCTTGGTGACGGCACGGCCCACGCTGGCCGCTGACAACCACGGAGAAACCGATGCGTGATCTTCGCGACGACGAGCTCGCCTTCGTCTATGGCGCCGCGGGCGCCGGCAAGAAGAAGAACAAGAAGAAGAAGGCGAAGAGGAAGGGCTCGAACAGCAACAGCCGCAGCGCTGCCAGCCGCAGCGGCGCCAGCAGGAGCTGACGCGGATCGCCCGCTCCCGGACAGGGGTCCGGAAGCGGGCTCCAGGGGAGTGCGCCCGGGGGGAAGATCCGGGGCACGACGACGGTGGCGGAGGGACCGGAAGTGCCGTTCGAGAACCTCGACACGCCCGCGTCGACCGCGCCCGCGACGGGCGTCGGACGGGAGCGGCAGGAGCTCTGGCTGCTCGGGCAGCCGGCGCTGAGCGACTACCTCGACTACGTCCGGCGCGCGGTCGTCGGCGGCGAGGCGATGGACCGCCGCGCGCTGATCGACGGCTGGCGGGCGGCGAACGACGTCTATGCCGCCCTCGAGGCCGAGGAGGCGGGGATCGCCGACACGGTGGAGCGCCGGCCGCTGCCCGCGGCGATGGCGGCGGTCGCGGCCGAGCTCGAGGCGTCGCCGCTCTTCGCGCGCATCTTCGACCGGATGCCGACGACGATCGAGATGGTCGAGCTCGACAAGATCGTGGTGTCGCAGCGCCGGGTGACCGGCGACTTCGTCGCCGGCCTCGCCGCGGAGCTCGCGCCGCATCCCGACGCGGCTGGGCTCTTCCGCTTCTGCCAGCCGCTGACCCGGCGCGACCCGCCGGTGACGATCCGCCGGCTGGCGTCCGACCGCTATCTCTTCGTCTCGGAGTCGAACGACCTCAGGCTGCACGAGACGGCGCTGCTCCGGCCCGGGCAGCTCGACGGCTACGCGGGGGTCGGTCCGGTCGCGGCGGCGGTCGGCGTCGTCGTCGGGTACGGGTCGAACTTCCTCTCGCTGATCCGCTCGGACGACCGGGTGGTGCTGCACAACGGCTATCACCGGGCGGTGGCGATGCGGGCGGCGGGGATCACCCACGCGCCCTGCGTCGTGCAGACGGTGACGCGCCGGGACGAGCTCGAGATCTCGGCCGCGCCGGCGGTGGTCGAGGATCCCGACTTCTATTTCAGCGCGCGCCGGCCGCCGATCCTGAGGGATTTCTTCGACCCGCGGATCGTGACGACGCTGACGGCGCGGCCGCTGCTCAAGCTCGTCGAGGTGAGCGTCGAGGTCCGCGAGCACCACGCGACGGAGGCCTGAGCGGTGGCGGCGGAGCCCGGCGACGACCCGCTCTTCCGCCCGGAGGCGGTGGCCGAGCGGCAGGACCGCTGGCTCGGGACCGTGCTGGTGGTGCCGCGGCCGTCGTGGACGCTGGTGACGGCGGTGATCTCGGTCCTCGTCGGCGGGGTGATCGGGCTTCTCGCCTTCGGCGAGTACACCCGGAAGGCCCGGCTGACCGGCCTGCTCGCGCCCGAGCGGGGGCTGATCGAGGTGGTGGCGCCGCTCGCCGGCGTGCTGACCCAGGTGCAGGCGCAGGAGGGGCTCGAGGTCGCCGCCGGGGCGCCGCTCGCGGTGCTTTCGGCCGAGCGGCGCTCCGAGGCGCTCGGCGCGACCCAGGGCGAGGTCCTGCGCGCGCTCCGCGCCCGCCACGACAGCCTCGCCGCCGAGCGCGTCCGCCACCGCGACCTCTTCGCTGCGCAGGTCGCGGCCCAGGGGGCGCGGCTCGACGTCATCGCCGCCGAGCTCGCCGCGCTCGACCGCGAGCTCGGGTTGCAGCGGGAGCGGGTGGCGCTCGCCGACCGGACGCTGGCGCGGCAGCGCGAGCTCCGGGCGCGCGACCTCGTCGTCGAGCACGACCTGCGCGGGGCGGAGGAGGACGCGCTCGACCAGCGGCTCGCGCTCCAGACCCTCGACCGCCAGCGGACGACGCTCGACCGGACCCGCCTCGAGCTTCTCGCCGAGCGCGACCAGGCGCCGATGCGCGAGGCGTTGCAGCTCGCCGACCTCGACCGCCAGGCGGCGCAGGTCGAGCAGGAGCTCGCCGAGGTCGAGGCCGCGCGCGAGGTGATGGTCGTCGCGCCGCAGGCGGGGACGCTGACCGCGTTGCGGGTCGTCGCCGGCGGCGGCGTCGCCGCCTCCGAGCCGCTGATGACGCTGGTTCCGGCCGGGTCGCTGCTCGAGGCCCGGCTCTACGGCCCGAGCCGGGCGATCGGCTTCGTGCGGCCGGGGCAGCGGGTGCTGCTGCGCTACGACGCCTATCCGCACCAGAAGTTCGGGCACTACGCCGGGACGGTGACGAGCGTGTCGCGCACCACGGTGGGCGCGGCCGAGCTCGCCGGCCTGCCCGCCGCCGGGGCCGACGGCCTCGGGGCCGGGGAGGGCACGCCCGTCTACCGGGTGACCGTCGCCCTCGACGCCCAGGCGGCGCGCGCCTACGGGGCGCCGGCGCCGTTGCAGCCGGGGATGACGCTCGAGGCCGACGTGCTGATCGAGACGCGGCGGGTCTGGCAGTGGGTGCTCGACCCGCTCC
>CAZEGY010000024.1:0-13690 GCA_964511815.1 uncultured Rhodovulum sp. | reverse complement strand
GCCGACGTGCTGATCGAGACGCGGCGGGTCTGGCAGTGGGTGCTCGACCCGCTCCGTGCGCTCGGCAGCGGGAGTGCGGCATGAGCCTCGTCAACCTCCAGTTCGGCTGGACGCGCCGCCTGCCGGTGATGCTCCAGTCCGAGGCCGCCGAGTGCAGCCTCGTCAGCCTGGCGATGGTGGCGGGCTTCCACGGGCGCCACACCGACCCGGCGGCGCTCCGCCGCGCGCACGGCTTCTCGCTCAAGGGCGCGACGCTGCGCGACGTCATCGCCGTCGCCGACCGCATCGGGCTCGCGGCGCGGCCGCTCCGGCTCGACCTCGACGAGGTCGGGATGCTGCGGACGCCGTGCATCCTGCACTGGGACATGAACCACTTCGTGGTGCTGAAGTCGGTCGGCCGGGGAGGGGTCACCATCCACGACCCGGCCGAGGGGGTGCGGCGGCTGTCGCTGGCCGACGCCTCGCGCCACTTCACCGGCGTCGCGCTCGAGCTGACCCCGACCGGCGGCTTCGAGCCGGAGGCGGCGCCGCCGCGGGTGCGGATCGGGGCGCTCCTCGGCCACGTCAGCGGCATCCGCCGCGCCCTCGGCCACCTGCTCGTGCTCGCCTTCGCGATCGAGGTCTTCGCGCTCCTCGCGCCGTTCTTCCTCGGGCTGACCGTCGACCAGGCCATCGTCTCGGCCGACCGCGGGCTGCTCGCGACGCTCGCCGTCGCCTTCGGGCTGCTGCTGCTCCTCCGGGTGGGGACGACGGCGTTGCGCGGCTGGATGCTGATGACGCTCGGCGCCTCGCTCAAGGTGCAGGCGCGGACCAACCTCTTCTCGCATCTCGTCGCGCTGCCGGCGGGATACTTCGAGACCCGCCACGTCGGCGACGTGATGTCGCGCTTCGACAGCCAGGAGACGATCCTCAAGGCGCTGACCACCGACCTCGTCGTCGCCATCCTCGACGGGATAATGTGCGTCGTCACCGTCGCGGTGATGTTCTGGCTGGCGCCGGCGCTGACCGCGGTGGCGCTCGTCGGCGCCGCCGCCTACGGGCTCTTGCGGCTCGCCTTCTACATGCCGCTGCGCCAGGCCTCGGCCGAGCACATCGTCTGGGCGGCGCGGCGCGACAGCCACTTCCTCGAGTCGCTGCGCGGCATCCGCACGATCAAGCTCTTCAACGGCCAGCGCGACCGCCGGGCGCACTGGCTCGGGCTGCTCGTCGAGACCACCAACCGCCAGCTCGCCACGCAGCGGCTGAACCTGCTGTTCAAGGTCGTGAACGCGCTCCTTCTCGGGACGCTCGGCATCGTCGTCGTCTACCTCGGGGCGCGGGCGATCCTCGCGGGCACCTTCTCGATCGGGCTGCTGATCGCGTTCATCGCCTACAAGGAGATGTTCCTCGGCAGGATCAGCGCGCTCATCGACACCGTCGTCGAGCTGCGGATGCTCGGCCTCCACGCCGAGCGCCTCGCCGACATCGCCCTGACCGCGCCCGAGCCGCAGTCGCCGCCGCGCGCCGCCCCGGCGCCGGAGGGGGTCGCCATCGAGGCGCGCGAGCTCTCGTTCCGGTACGGCCCGGGCGAGCGTGCCGTCCTCGACGCCGTGAGCTTCCGCATCGAAGCCGGCGAGTCGGTCGCGATCGCCGGCCCGTCGGGGTGCGGCAAGACCACGCTCCTGAAGCTGCTCGCGGGGCTGCTCGAGCCGACGTCGGGCACGATCCTCGTCAACGGCGAGCCGCTGGCGCGCCTCGGGCCGGAGACCTGGCGCGGGATGATCGGCGTCGTGCTCCAGGACGACAGCCTCTTCGCCGGGTCGATCGCCGACAACGTCGCCTTCTTCGCCCCCGACGCCGACCTCGGGCGGATCGAGGCGTGCGCCCGCGCCGCGGCGGTCCACGACGACATCGCGGCGATGCCGATGGGCTACGGGACGCTGATCGGCGACATGGGCACGGCGCTCTCGGGCGGGCAGAAGCAGCGGGTGCTGCTGGCGCGGGCGCTCTACCGCCGCCCGGGCGCGCTGCTGCTCGACGAGGCGACGAGCCATCTCGACGTGACGCGCGAGCGGGCGGTCAACCAGGCCTTGAAGGCGATGCGAATGACGCGGATCGTGGTGGCGCACCGCAGCGAGACGATCGCGGCCGCGGATCGGGTCGTGACCCTCGAGGCGGGCCGGATCGCGTCGGACGAACGGCAGGAGGCGGAGGGGACCGATGGGCATCCGGCTGAAGATCATCGCCTATCAGGCGATCGTGGCGCTCATGCTGCTCGGAACGGCCGCGGCCACGTGGATCTCGATCGAGCGGATCGACTACTACTTCGACCGGACCCGGCTGTCGCGCGCGCAGATGGACACCGTCATCCGCCTGTCGGCGCACATGAACCGCTACTCGGAGAACATCGCCGAGATGCTGCTCCTCGGCCGGACCGAGCTCGACGACTTCCATGACGCCCGCCGCGGCCTCGTCGTCACCCTCGACCGGCTGACCGATCTCGTCGAGCGCGAGATCGCCTTCGTCCGCACCGACGCCGAGCGCGCCGACGAGAGCGAGGAGCTCGCCCGCGCCCACGCCATGCGCGATCTCTTCGAGTCGATCGACTTCACCGTCCAGCGCCTGATGCTGCTGCGCGACCAGGGTCGCCAGGGCGAGGCGGTGGCGCTGTTCCGCGAGGACATCGAGGACCGCATGGACGAGGACCTCGAGGTCTACATCTCGGCCGCCATCGCCGACGAGGAGGCGGAGCTCGCCGCCATCGAGACCCGGACCAACCAGCTGGAGCGCCAGCTGCGCTGGCTGGTGCTCGGCGTCTGCTTCGCCGGCCTCGCCGTGTCGGTCGCGGCGGGCGCCATCCTCGCGCGCGCGCTCACCCGGCCGATCGAGGCGCTGATCGCCGGCGCGCGGGCGATCGGCGAGGGCGACCTCGGGCACCGCATCGCCTACGACCGCAAGGACGAGTTCTCCGACCTCGCCGACCAGTTCAACCTCACCGCCCGGCGACTCCAGGAGAAGAACGAGCGTCTGCTCGCGATCCAGGCCGGTCTCGAGGACGAGGTCGGGCACCGCACCCGCGACCTCGAGGAGGCCAACGCCCGCCTCAAGCGCCTCGACGAGATGCGGATGCTCTTTCTCGCCGACATCGGCCACGAGCTCCGCACCCCGCTCACCGTGGTCCGCGGCGAGGCGGAGGTGGCGCTGCGCGGCGCCAGGAGCGTCGCGGAGCACCGCGAGACGCTCGAGCACGTCGTCCGCCTGACCCATCAGATGGGCCGCCTCATCGACGATCTGCTGTTCCTGTCGCGCGCCGAGGTCGGGGCGATCCGCTTCGAGATGCAGCCGGTGTCGTTGCAGGACGTGCTCGACGTCGCGCTCGGGGAGGGCCGCGTCCTCGCCGAGGCCAACGGCCTCCGGCTCGACGCCGACGTGCCGCGGGAGACCTGCGTCGTCAAGGGCGACCCGGAGCGGCTGGTGCAGGCGCTGCTCATCGCCATCGACAACGCCGTCAAGTACTCGGACGCCGGCGCCACCATCGAGATCGGCCTCGACTGCGCCGCGCCGGGCGCGACGATCACCATCCGCAATCCCGGCCCCGACATTCCCGAGGCCGACCTTCCCTTCGTCTTCAACCGCTTCTACCGGGGCAGGCATCCGGGCCGCGCGACCTCGGGGAGCGGCCTCGGCCTGCCGATCGCCAAGTGGGTCGTCGACACCCACGGCGGCACGGTGGCGCTCGCCAGCCGCGACCGCGAGACCGTGCTGACGATCAACCTGCCCCGCGCGGCATGACCCGGAGGACACGCCGATGGCCAGGCTCCTGCTCGTCGAGGACGACGCCCGCATCGCCAGCTTCGTCACCAAGGGGCTGGTCGCCGAGGGCCACGTCGTCGACGTCGCGCCCGACGGCCTGACCGGCATCGCGATGGCGCGCGAGGGCAGCTATCCGCTCGTCATCCTCGACCGGATGCTGCCCGACCTCGACGGGCTCGAGGTCTGCCGCCAGATCCGCAGCGAGGCGATCCCGGCGCGGGTGCTGATGCTGACCGCGCGCGACGCGGTCGTCGACAAGGTCGGCGGCCTCAATGCCGGCGCCGACGACTACATGACCAAGCCCTTCGCCTTCGCCGAGTTCGTCGCCCGCGTCGAGGCGCTGCTCCGCCGCGGCGACCTCCAGCGCAACGACCCGGTGCTGCGGGTCGGCGACCTCACCCTCGACCCGATGACCCGCCAGGTGCGGCGCGGCGCGCGCGCGATCGAGCTGACCCGCAAGGAGTACGGGCTCCTGCGCTACCTGATGGAGAACGCCGGCGTCGTCCTGAGCCGCTCGGAGCTCCTCAATGCCAACTGGGGGTACAACTTCGATCCCCGCACCAAGGTCGTCGACGTCTACATCCGCTACCTGCGCCGCAAGATCGACGAGGGCGAGGAGGTCGCGCTGATCGAGACCGTCCGCGGCGCCGGCTACCGCGTCGGGTCGGCAGTGGCGTGAAACGGCCGGAGGGACGGCGCGCGGGGCGGGTCCCGCGGCCGCCGGAACCCTGAGTCGGTAGCGGGGGCTTGGGCGCCTCGCGGCGTCCGTCGCCACGGGGCGGGGGGCGCGGACGGGGAGCCGGGGCGCGATCGCGGGCGGGAGGGGGCAGAAATTTTCTCCGCGCGGCGCCGGTGCCGTCGCAACCGCGTTCCGGAATGGTTCTGCCGACGCCGATGGCGTTTCGTCCGCGCCCTCGATCCGGGTTCGGTGAAGGATAGCCGCAGAATCATTCGTTTGTGGTCCGGTCCGCGGCGTTGCAGATGAACGGCGAAGCCCGCGACGCAAACGGCGAGGGACGCAGCGGAAGACGATGAGCAAGCTGGAATTTCTTTCACCGCGGCAGTGGGAGCGCCTCGAGGCGCTCTCCGCCGATCTCACGAGCGAGCAAGCGATCTGGATCGGCGGCTATCTCGTCGGGCTCGGGCACGCGGTGCGCGACATCGGCGCGGGCGCAGTGCCGGCGATACCGGCGGCGCCGGCCGCGCGCACCCTGACCGTGCTCTACGGGAGCGAGACCGGGAACAGCGCCGCGCTCGCCCGCAGCCTCGCCGAGGCGGCGCGGGCGCGGGGCATCGCCGCCGGCGTGGCCGACATGGCCGACTACAAGCCGCGGGCCCTGAAGGACGAACAGGACCTGCTCGTCGTCACCAGCACCTACGGGGAGGGTGACCCGCCCCAGACCGCGGTCGGCTTCTTCGAGTTCCTCGAAGGGCGCAAGGCGCCGAAGCTCGCCGGGCTGCGCTTCGCCGTCCTCGGGCTCGGCGACACCACCTACGAGCACTATTGCGAGGCGGCCGCGCGCATCGACCGACGGCTGGCGGAGCTCGGCGGCGAACGGCTGGCGGAGCGCGTCGACTGCGACGTCGATTTCGAGGACGCCGCCGCGGCGTGGATCGAGGCGACGGTGGCGCGGCTCGTGCCGGAGGAGGCGGCGGCGGCGGTGCCCGCGACGGCGCGGCCGGCGCAGGCGCCGGCCGGGGCGGTCGCGGCGTTCGACCGGAAGCATCCGTTCGAGGCGCGGGTCGTCGACAACATCGTCCTGACCGGCCGCGGCTCGAGCAAGGAGACGCGCCACGTCGAGCTCTCGCTCGAAGGCTCGGGGATCTCGTACCGTCCGGGCGACGCGCTCGGGGTGGTGGCGCAGAACGCGCCCGGGCTCGTCGCGAGCCTCCTCGACCGGCTCGGTCTCGACCCGGCCGCGGCGGTCGCGGTCCGCCAGCGGCAGACGACGCTCGGCGAGGCGCTGACGCGCGATCTCGAGATCACCGCCGCGACGCCGCGCTTCCTCGACCACTGGGCCGGGGTCAGCGGCTCGGGCGAGCTCGCCGCGCTCGCGGCGGCGGACGCGGGCGAGGCGCGCAGGGCCTTCCTGCGCGGCAACCACGTCCTCGACATCGTCGAGCGCTTCCCGGTGAGCGGCCTCGACGCGGAGACGCTGGTCGCGGGCCTGCGGCCGTTGCAGCCGCGGCTCTACTCGATCGCCTCGAGCCTCGAGGCGGCGCCCGAGGAGGTGCACCTGACGGTGAGCACCGTGCGCTACGACCTGCACGGCCGGCCGCGCACCGGCGTCGCCTCGGGCCATCTCGCCGGGCTGACCGACGAGGAGGCGACGGTGCCGGTCTACGTCCAGGCGAGCGCGCACTTCCACCTGCCCGACGACGACGACCGGCCGATCATCATGGTCGGCGCCGGCACCGGCGTCGCGCCCTACCGCGCCTTCCTCCAGGAGCGCGAGGCGCGCGGGGCGAGCGGGCGGGCGTGGCTGTTCTTCGGCGAGCGCAACTTCCGCAGCGACTTCCTCTACCAGGTCGAGTGGCAGGAGATGCTCGCCAACGGGACGCTGAGCCGCATGGACGTCGCCTTCTCGCGCGACGGGGCCGGGAAGGTCTACGTGCAGGACAAGCTGCGCCGGCAGGGGCGCGAGGTCCATGCCTGGCTGGAGGAGGGGGCGAGCCTCTACGTCTGCGGCGACGCGAGCGCGATGGCGCCCGACGTGCAGGCAGCACTCGTCGACATCGTCGCCGAGCACGGCGGGCTCGGGCGCGAGGCGGCCGGCGAGTACGTCGCCGAGCTCCAGCGCGACCGCCGCTACCTGCTCGACGTCTACTGAGATTGGGAACCGACATGCTCGACGAAACCGATCGCAGCCGCGATCTCTCGCAGCCGCTCGACCGGCTCGGCCCGGACGAGACGCTGAAGGCCGAGAGCGACCACCTCCGCGGCACCATCAAGGAGAGCCTTGCCGACGAGATCACCGCGGCGGTCGCGGCGAGCGACGCCAAGCTGATGAAGTTCTTCGGCATCTACCAGCAGGACGACCGCGAGCTCCGCGACGAGCGCCGGCGGCAGAAGCTCGAGGCGGCGTTCTCGTTCATGGCCCGCGTCCGCCTGCCGGGGGGCGTGTGCACGCCCGCGCAGTGGCTGAAGCTCGACGCGCTCGCCCGCGACCACGGGCAGGGGTCGCTGCGGCTGACCACGCGCCAGACCTTCCAGTTCCACCGGGTGATGAAGCACGACCTGCGGGCGCTGCTCCAGGGCCTGCGCGACGTGGTGCTCGACACCAAGGCCGCCTGCGGCGACGACACCCGCGGGGTGATGGCGACGGTCAACCCGCACCTCTCGGCACTCCATGCCGAGGTCTACGAACTCGCCAGGCGGGCGAGCGACCACGCCACCCACCGGACCGGCGCCTACCGCGAGATCTGGTACGATGCCGAGCCGGAGGAGCGGACCGGACCCGAGGAGCCGTTCTACGGGCCGACCTACATGCCGCGGAAGTTCAAGATCGGCTTCGCCATCCCGCCGTCGAACGACATCGACGTCTACTCCCAGGACCTCGGCCTCATCGCCATCGCCGAGGGCGGGCGGCTCGCGGGCTTCAACGTCGCGATCGGCGGCGGCCTCGGGCGCACCGACCAGAACCCGCGCACCTATCCGCGGCTCGCCGACGTCATCGGCTACATCGACGCGGAGCGGCTCTTCGAGACGATCGACGCGGTGCTCTCGGTGCAGCGCGACTACGGCGACCGGGTCGACCGGCTGCACGCCCGCTTCAAGTACACGATCGACGACAAGGGCCTCGACTGGATCAAGGCCGAGATCGAGCGGCGGCTGGGCTTCGCCCTCGCCCCGGCGCGGCCCTACGCCTTCACCTCGAACGGCGATCCGATCGGCTGGACGACGGGCGAGGACGGGCGGCTGCACTGCACGCTCTTCATCGAGAACGGCCGGGTGACGGGCAAGCTCCTCGACGGCCTGCGCGCGCTCGCCCGCGTCCACGAGGGCACCTTCCGGGTGACGCCGAACCAGAACCTCATCGTCGCCGAGGTCGCGCCCGAGGCGCGGCCGGCGGTCGACGCGGTGCTCGCCGAACACGGGATCGTGGCGGAGGCGCAGGGGAGCGGGCTCCGGCTGAACGCGATGGCGTGCGTGGCGCTGCCGACCTGCGGGCTCGCGATGGCCGAGAGCGAACGCTACCTGCCGGCGCTCGTCGGCAAGGTCGAGGGCATCCTCGCGACCCACGGCCTGAGCGAACAGCCGATCACCATCCGCATGACCGGCTGCCCGAACGGCTGCGCCCGGCCCTACATCGCCGAGATCGGCCTGACCGGGCGCGCGCCCGGCAAGTACAACCTCTACCTCGGCGGCGGGGCGCACGGGCAGCGGCTGAACAAGATGTACCTCGAGAACGTCGGCGAGCCGGCGATCCTCGACGCGCTCGACACGGTGCTCGGCCACTACGCCCGCGACCGCGCCGAGGGCGAGCCCTTCGGCGACTTCGCGATCCGCGCCGGCTACGTGCCGGAGGTCCGCGAGGGGCGCTACTTCAACGACTGAAAGGCAAGGCAGATGGCACAGATCGACTCCCTCGTGACCGCCGACTGGGTGGCGGAACATCTCGACGATCCGGCGGTGCGCCTCTTCGAGGTCAGCGTCGAGCCCGAGCTCTACGCCCGGGCGCACCTGCCCGGGGCGGTCAACCTCGACTGGCACGTCGACCTCGTCGACACCATCAACCGCGACATCGCGCCGCGCGGGAAGCTCGAGGAGACGCTGCGCCGGGCGGGGGTCGGGCCGGACACGACGATCGTGATCTACGGCGACAACAACAACTGGTTCGCCGCCTGGGGGGCGTGGGTGCTCGACATCTACGGCCTCGGCGACCGCGTCCGCCTCCTCGACGGCGGCCGCAAGCTCTGGGAGGCGCGCGGCCTGCCGATGACCGACGCGGTTCCGAGCTTCCCGCCCTCGGCGATCACGCTTCCCGACCGCGACGAGCGGCTGCGCGCCCGGCTCGCCGACGTCCGGGCCATCGCCGAGGGCCGCACGCCCGGACGGCTGATCGACATCCGCTCGCCCGACGAGTACCTCGGCAAGATCTTCGCCCCGGAGGGCGTCAAGGAGCTGTCGATCCGCGCCGGGCACATCCCCGGTGCCGAGAACGTGCCGTGGGCGACGATCGTCAACGACGACGGCACCTTCAAGCCGGTCGAGGAGATCCGGGAGATCTACGCGGCGAAGGGCGTCGACGGCTCGCAGCCGGTGGTGACCTATTGCCGGATCGGCGAGCGGTCGAGTCATTCGTGGTTCGCCCTGAAGCGCATTCTCGGCTATGAGGTGCGGAACTACGACGGCTCCTGGACCGAGTACGGCAATGCGGTCGGGGTGCCGGTGACGAACCGCAGCGGGACGGTCTGGCTCGGGAAATGAACCGGCCGGACCGGCCTTGCGGCGCACGGTTCCGGCGGCTCGCGCCGGCTGCCGGGGTGACGGAAGGAGGCGAGGCCATGTCCGGGCGGGAGAACCCCGAAACCGTCGCCGCGGCCTACGGGATCGCGGCCGACAGCGACAACCGTGCGGTGTCGCCGCCGGTCGTGCTGTCGAGCACCTACGCCTTCGAGGGCTTCGAGCGCCCGGGGCCGCACGAGTACACCCGCACCTCGAACCCGACCCGGGATCTCCTCGCCGGCGCGCTCGCCCGGCTCGAGGGCGGCGCCGGGGCGGTGGTGACGGCGTCGGGCACGGCGGCGCTCGACCTCGTGCTGTCGCTGGTGCGGCCGGGCGATCTCGTCGTCGCGCCGCACGACTGCTACGGCGGCACCTGGCGGCTGCTGAACGCCCGGGCGGAGCGCGGGCAGTTCGAGCTGGCCATCGTCGACCAGGGCGACCCCGTCGCCCTCGCCGCCGCGTTCGGACGGCGGCCGAAGCTCGTGCTCGTCGAGAGCCCGAGCAACCCGCTGCTGCGGATCCGCGACATCGCCGCGATCGCCGGGCTGGCGCACGCCGCCGGGGCGCGGGTCGTCGTCGACAACACCTTCCTCTCGCCGGCGCTGCAACGGCCGATCGAGCACGGTGCCGACTTCGTCGTCCATTCGACGACGAAGTTCATCAACGGCCACTCCGACGTCGTCGGCGGCGCGGTCATCGCCGCGGCCGCCGCCGACGCCGAGGCGCTGGCGGCGTGGGCGAACATCGTCGGCACCGCCGGCGCGCCGTTCGACGCCTGGCTGACGCTGCGCGGCCTGCGGACGCTCTTCCCGCGCATCCGCCAGCAGCAGGCGAACGCGCGCGTCGTCGCCTCCTTCCTCGCGGGCTGGCCCGAGGTCGCCGCCGTCCACTATCCCGGGCGGGAGAGCGATCCCGGCCACGCGCTCGCGGCGCGCCAGCAGGAGGGGTTCGGGGCGATGCTGAGCTTCGAGCTCCGCGGCGGGGTCGCCGCCGTCCGCCGCTTCGTCGCGGCGCTCGAGGTGTTCACGCTCGCCGAGTCGCTCGGCGGCGTCGAGAGCCTCGTCGCCCATCCCGCGACGATGACCCACGCCGGCATGGGCGAGGAGGCGCGCCGCGCCGCCGGGATCACCGACGGCCTCCTCCGCCTCTCGGTCGGCCTCGAGGCGGAGGCCGACCTCCTCGCCGACCTCGCCCGCGGGCTCGCGGCGGGGGAGGGCGCCCGGTGAACGACGTGAACGACGCGGTGATCGACGCCGTGATCGACGCCGGGGCGGTCGGCGCGGCGCTCCTCGCGTCGTCCGCCGACGCGATCCTCGCGGTCGACCGCAGCGGGACGATTTGTCTCTGGAACCCGGGCGCCGTGCGGATCTTCGGGTTTTCCGAGGCCGAGGCGGTCGGTGCCCCGCTCGACATCGTCATCCCCGAGAACCTGCGCGCCCGGCACCGGGAGGGCTTCGACCGGGTGGTGGCGACCGGGGAGACCCGCTACGGCGCGGGCGACCTTCTCGCCGTGCCGGCGACGACCCGCGACGGCCGGCGGATCTCGGTCGAGTTCACCATCGTCCTCGTCCGCGACGCGCGTGGTGCCGTCGCCGGCATGGCCGCCACCCTGCGCGACGTGACCGCCCGCTTCGAGGAGATGCGCGCCCTCCGCCGCAGGGCCGCGGCGGCGGCGTCCTGACCCGCGCTTGGCCTGCTCGCGCCCCGGGTGCTAGACCGGGGCAAGAACGGGGCAGCGGATCATGGACGTCGAACTCGCGCGGACCTTCCTCAGCATCGTCCGGACCCGGAGCTTCGTCCGGGCGGCGGACGAGCTCAACGTCAGCCAGACCACGGTCAGCGCCCGGGTCCGCACGCTCGAGGAGCTGCTCGGGCGCAAGCTCTTCGTCCGCAGCCGCCACGGCGTCTCGCTGACGCCTCCGGGCGAGCAGTTCCTGCGCTACGCGCCGAGCTTCCTCCAGCTCTGGGAGCGCGCCCGCCAGCAGGTCACCGTCCCGCGCGGGCGGCGCGCGCTCGTCGCCGTCGGCAGCGAGCCGAGCCTGTGGAACCCGTGGCTCGTCGAGTGGCTGCGCTGGATGCGCGGCGCGGCGCCCGACGTGGCGCTCCGCGTCCAGGTCGAGCCGCCCGAGAGCCTCGTCGAGCTCGTCACCGCCGGCACCCTCGACGTGGCGCTCGTCTACGCGCCGCACCACCTGCCGGGCATCCGCGCCGAGCTCCTGCTCGAGGAGAAGCTGATGCTGGTGACGACCGCCGCCGACGGCGCGCCGGTCGATCCGGCGACCTACGTCCACGTCGACTGGGGCCGCGACTTCGCCCGGCGCGAGCCGGCGCTCCCCGGCGACACCGACGCCGGGCTCTTCGTCGGCCACGGGCCCTTGGCGCTCACCTACCTGCTCGAGGCCGGCGGCGCGGGCTACTTCCGCCAGCGCGTCGTCGCGCCGTTCCTGGCGACGGGGCGCCTGCATCCGGTCGAGGGGGCGCCGAGCTTCTCCTATCCGGTCTACGCCGTGACCCTCGGCAACGACCTCGACGAGCTCGCCGCGCTCGCCCTCGGCGGCCTGCGCGAGGTGGCCGCGACCGAGCCCGTCGACCGGATCGCCTGACGGCTCCCTCCGACCGTGCGGGAGGGGGTGGCCGGTCCGCAGTTTGCGCTGGCTCAATGTCGTGGCGCGACCGCGCGCCTACATGCGGGAGACGAGACGGGAGGGCCGACGATGGCGACGACGGGGCAGGGGGCCGAGGTGCGGCGGCATGGCATTCCACGCGGGCTGCGGCGCACCGGCCCGGTGCTGCTCTCCTATGGCTTCCGGCCGTTCTTCCTCGGCGCCGCCGCCTGGGCGGTGCTGGCGATGGTGCTGTGGATCTGCACGCTCGCGCTCGGGGTGCCGCTCGGCGGCGCCTACGGGGCGGTCGCCTGGCACGGGCACGAGATGCTCTTCGGGTTCGGTGCGGCGGTCCTCGGGGGCTTCCTGATGACGGCGATCCCGAACTGGACCGGGCAGATGCCGCTCTCGGGGCCGCCGCTCGCCGCCCTCGCCGGCCTCTGGCTCGCCGGGCGGCTGGCGATGCTCGCGATCCCGTGGATCGGCGTCGGCCCGGCCGTCGCCATCGACGCGGCCTTCCTGCCGGTCCTCGTCGCCGCCTGCGGGCGCGAGCTCATCGCCGGGAAGAAGTGGAAGGACATGAAGGTGCTGGTCGCCATCGGCGTCCTCGGCCTCGCCAACATCGGCTACCACGCCGAGGTGCTCGCGACCGGCGCCGCAGAGGGCACCGCCCGCGCCGCCGTCGCGGCCTTCGTGCTCCTCATCATGATCATCGGCGGGAGGATCATCCCGAGCTTCACCCGCAACTGGCTCTCCCTCCGCGGCGAGACCCGCTTCCCGGTGCCCTTCGGGCGGCAGGACGGCATCGCCATCGTCGCCACCCTCGCCACGCTCCTCGTCTGGGTGATCGCCCCGGAAGGCGCCCCGGCCGCGGTCGCCTGCCTCGCCGGGGCCGCGATCGTCGCCTGGCGGCTGTCGCGCTGGCGGGGCATCGCGACGCGGGGCGAGCCGATGCTCCTCGTGCTCCACGTCGCCTTCGGCTTCGTCGGCCTCGGCTTCCTCGCCCTGGCCGCGGGCGCCGTCGGCTGGCTGCCGGCGGCGGGGTCGATGCACGTCGTCATGGTCGGCGGCATCGCCGGAATGATGCTCTCGGTGATGACGCGGGCGACGCGCGGGCACACCGGCCGCGCCCTCACCGCGTCGCGGGTCACCGTCGCCGCCTACGGCTGCCTCTTCGCCGCGGCGCTCGCCCGGCCGGCGGCCGACATCCTCGCGGTGCCCGTCCTCCTCGACGTGGCGGGCGGGCTCTGGATCGCGGCCTTCGGCCTCTTCCTCGCCGAGTACGGCCCGATGCTTCTCCGCGACCGCAAGCCGCGCGCCGGGGGCTGAGCCGTCCTCAGTCCGGTAGCGCCCGGAGGTAGCTCTCGGCCTCGGCGAGGGCGGTCGGGCGGTCGAGGAGTCCCGCGGTCGGGGCCATGTTCGGCAGCTGGTGGGCGATGCCCTTGTGGCAGTCGATGCAGGTCCGCTCGCCGGTGAACAGGAAGCGCTCGTGCGCCTCGACGGCGCGGCCGCTCTGGCGGGTGATGTCCATCGACTCCGCCGAGTGGCAGTTGCGGCACTCGAGCGAGTCGTTGGCGCCGAGACGCGCCCACTCGTGCTGGGCGAGCTCGAGCCGGTGGTCGAGGAACTTCTCCCGCGTGTTGATCGTGCCGAAGATCTTGCCCCAGACCTCCTTGGACGCCTGCATCTTGCGGGCGATCTTCGAGGTCCAGCGGTGCGGCACGTGGCAGTCGGGACAGGTCGCCCGCACCCCCGAGCGGTTGGTGTAGTGGATCGTCTGCCGCAGCTCCTGGAAGACGTTGTCGTGCATCTCGTGGCAGGAGGTGCAGAAGGTCTCGGTGTTGGT
>CAZEGY010000023.1:7055-18170 GCA_964511815.1 uncultured Rhodovulum sp. | reverse complement strand
GCTGGCCGTGCTGGCCGGGGCCGTACTCGCGCTTGTTCACCGGGGACTTCGGGCGTCCCCAGATGTTCTCGCCCATGCGGCGGTCGAGCTTGTATTTCGCACTGGTGCGCTTGGTCAAAGCGGTATCCTCGTCTCAAAAGGTCCGGCGTCTCCTCTGCCGGTTTCCCGGCCGACAGGCTCCCCCTTGCGGGGTCCGCGAACGCCACGTCTCCCACCGTCCCAAACGGATGGCAGGCGCGGGCGCTTACACCGCGGGGGCGGGGGTGTCAACCGCGGGCCCGACAGGTTCGGCGGCGGTTCGGGGGCGGCTTCGGGATGATTGGCCCACGAATTCCGGCAATTCGCCTGCGCAGGGACAATTGGCGGTTGAGGCGGCGGGCGGGTCGGGCTAGATCCGACGGACAACGCGCTACGCTCCGGGAAACGCCATGCTTGCGACCGAGTTCGAGGCGCGGGTCGAGGCCCTGACCCGTCTCGAGGACGTGTGGGCGGCACTGGTCGCGTTCGCCCGCGACTGCGGCGTGCGACGTATCGCCTACCACCATCTCGCACCGCCGGGGGCGCCCGACGCCCAGCTCCTGCGGGTGGAGAACTGCGGCTTCGGCGACGTGCTGCTGCGCCAGTACCTCGCCGCGCGCGAGGCCGGGATCGCGGTGCTCGCCAACGTCATCCAGAACTCGGTGCGCCCGGTCTATCTCGACGAGCTCGAGCAGGTGGTCTCGCTGTCGCCGCGGGAGCGGGCGCACATCGCCGGCTATCGCGCCGCCGGGGTCGAGAACGGCCTCGGGGTGCAGGTCTTCGGGCCGAACGGCCGCAACGGCATCTTCGCGGTGGAGCTCGGGCCGGGGCTGCCGCGGCTGGCGCCCGAGGTGCTCGCCTCGCTGCGCTGGGCCTGCCAGGCGATGCACCTGCGCTACTGCGCGCTCCTCGTCGAGTCCCTCGGCAAGATGCCGACGCTCTCGGCGCGCGAGGCCGAGGTGCTGACCTGGGCGGCGCGCGGCAAGAGCAACGCCGCGATCGGCGAGATCCTCGGGATCTCGACCCATACCGTCGACGCCCACCTCCGGCGCATCTACGCCAAGCTCGGGGTCTTCGACCGGATGTCGGCCGCCCTCCGCGGCCTCGGCTTCGGCCTGATCGTCCTCGACGTCTAGCCCGGCCGTCCGGGCCTCGTCCGGCCCCGTCATGCACGCGAGTCGCCCACGCCCGCCCGACCAAGGGCGGCGTTGCGCGCGGCTGTGCGCGGTGCGACAAATAGCGTCAACGAGTGCAATCGGAGCGAGTGCCGCGGGCGCCGCTGCGGTCGCCGGCGACCCAGAGGAGCGGTATGCGCGTCAGGGACTACGTGACGGCGGTGTCGGACTGTCCGACGCCGGAGGCCCTCTGGGCGCTCATCGCGCGCTTCTTCTCCGGGACCGCGGTCGAGCGGATGATCTACCTGCACCTGCCGCCGATCGGGGCGCCGGACGAGCGCGCTCCGGTGCTCGCCGCCGAGGGCTGGCCGGAGGAGCTGGTGATGCGCCTCCTCGCCGAGCGGCTCTTCCGCGACAGTCCGGCGCTGCGCCACGCGCAGGCGAGCGCCGAGCCGGTCTACTGGGACGACGTCGTCGCCGACCCCGAGCTGACGCCGGGCGAGCAGCGCTTCGTCGGCGCGCTCGACGGCCACGGCCTCGGCGGCGGGGTCTGCATCCCGGTCTACGGGCCGAACGGGCGGGTCGGGCACTGCGGCCTCGGCTTCCGCGACGGGGTGCGGCGGCTCGCGCCGGCGGTGCTGCGCGACTACCAGTGGGTGTGCGTGCTCGGGCACCTGCGCTACTGCGACATGCTCCGGGCGATGCGCGGCCCGCTGCCGGCGCTCTCCGCGCGCGAGATCGAGGTGCTGGGGCTGGTGGCGCGCGGCAAGACCAACACCATGATCGGCGAGATCCTCGGCATCTCATCGCACACGGTCGACGCCCATCTCCGGCGGATCTACCAGAAGCTCGGGGTCTTCGACCGGATCAGCGCCGCGGTGCGCGGCATGGGCATCGGGCTGATCCGGGCGGAAGGGTAGCGCCGCGCGCGGCGACGGCTCCCTCCCCGTGCTTCCCCATGCTCCCCCCCGTGCTCGCCCCCGTGCTCCCCCGGATGGAACCGCGGGGGGTGCGGTGGCGTTGAGCGCGTGCGCCGCCGTGCAGGCCGCGCTGAGGAGGGGCTGGTGGCACGGATGTTCCGGGCGGCGGGGAACGGGACGGGCATGGGGGGTCCACCGGCGGGGACCGGCGACGCGGGGCTCGACGCGGACCTCATCGACGCGCTGCCGGCCGCGGTCTTCGCGGTCGACGGGACCGGGGCGCTCGTGCGCTGGAACGCGGCGGCGGAGCGGCTGTGGCGCCGGCGGCCGCGGGTCGGGGAGGGGGTCGGCGAGTTCCGCGACGCCTGGCGCTGGCCCGACGGCCGCGAGACCGCGCCGGGCGAGGGGCCGCTCGCGGCGGCGCTGGCCGCGGTGCTCGCGGGCGGCGAGGCCCGGGGCATCGAGGTGCTCTCGGTCCGGCCCGACGGGCGGACGGTGCCGCACGTGCTCCATCCGCGGGCGCTCCGCGACGACGCCGGCCGGGTGACCGGGGCGCTCGCGCTCCTCGTCGAGATGCCCGGGCGCACGAGCTCCGGGCGCACGGACTCCGGGCGCCCGCGTTCCGAGCCCACGGGCGCCGAGCTCGACCGCGAGCGCCTCGCGGCGATCGTGTCGTCGTCGAACGACGCGATCATCGGCAAGACCCTCGACGGGACGGTGACGAGCTGGAACGACGGCGCGACGCGGATGTACGGCTACACCGCCGAGGAGATGGTGGGCCGGTCGGTGACGCTGCTCATGCCCGAGGAGATCCGCGGCGAGGAGGAGGACATCCTCGCCCGGCTGCGGCGTGGCGAGCGCGTCGAGGACTTCGACACGGTGCGGATGACCAAGGACGGGCGGCGGATCGACGTCTCGCTGGCGATCAGCCCGGTCCGCGACGGCCACGGCCGGATCGTCGGCGCCTCCAAGGTGGCGCGCGACATCACCGGGCGGAAGCGGGCGGAGGAGTTGCAGCGCCTGCTCCTCCACGAGCTGAACCACCGGGTGAAGAACACCCTCGCGACCATCCAGGCGATCGCCAGCCAGTCGCTGAGCCGCGCCCCCGACCCGGCGAGCTTCGTCGCGAGCTTCAGCGGGCGGGTGCAGGCGCTCGCCCGCGCCCACGACCTCCTCGTCGCCGGCGAGTTCCGCGGAACCGGCGTCGCCGATCTCGTGCGCGAGCAGGTGCTGCTCGGCCCGAGCGACGGGCGGGTGCGCGCCGCGGGGCCGGAGGTGCAGCTCGATCCGCGCGCGACCGTGCAGCTCGCCCTCGTCCTCCACGAGCTCGCGACCAACGCGCGCAAGTACGGGGCGCTGGCGCGGCCGGAGGGGCGTCTCGCCATCGACTGGCGGGTCGAGGCCGGGCCGGACCGGCGGCTCGTGCTCGCGTGGCGCGAGTCGGGGGTGCCCGACCTCCACGCGCCCGACGGCAGGGGGCGGGGCTTCGGCACCACCCTCGTCAACCGCTCGCTCGAGACCGCCGGGGGCTCGGCGGCGCTGACCTACGGCGCGGACGGCCTCGTCTGCGCGCTCGAGCTGCCGCTCGTCGCCGACGCGCCCGAGGTCCGGGCTCCGCCGCCGTCGCCGCCGTCGGGCGCGGCCGGGGCGGCGCGGGCGCCGGCCGACCTCCGCGGCCGGCGGGTGCTCGTCGTCGAGGACGAGCCGTTCGTGGCGATGGACGTCGAGGCGAGCCTCGCCGCCGCCGGCTGCATCGTCGTCGGACCGGCGCCGTCGATCGAGCGGGCGCTGGCGCTCGTCGCCGGCGAGGCGCTCGACGCGGCGGTGCTCGACGTCAACCTCGGAGGGCGCAGCGTCGAGGCCGTCGCCGACGCCCTCGCCGTCCGGGGCGTGCCGTTCGTCTTCGCCACCGGCTACGGGCGCGAGGCGCTGCCGGCGCGGCACGGGGGGGCGCCGGTCCTCGGCAAGCCGGTGGCGCCGGCCCGGCTCGTCGCGACGCTCGCGGCGCTGATCGCCGCGGGCGATGGCTGAGGCGGTGCGCGGCGTGGGGCCGGACACGCTGTCGTTCGCGCTCGGCGCCGACGTCGAGGCGCTCGTCCGCCGGACGCTCGAGGCGGCGTGTGCGGCCGATCTCGCGATCGCGACGGCCGAGAGCTGCACGGGCGGGCTCGTCGCCTCGCTGCTCACCGACGTCGAGGGGGCGTCCCACGCCTTCGAGCGCGGCTACGTCGTCTACAGCGACGACGCCAAGACCGGGGCGCTCGGGGTGCCGGCGGCGCTGATCGCGGCGGAGGGCGCGGTGTCGCGGGCGGTGGCCGTCGCCATGGCGGCCGGCGCGCTCGCCCGGTCGCGGGCCGACGTCGCCTTCGCGGTGACGGGCTTCGCCGGGCCGGCGGGACCGGGGGACGAGGAGGGGCTCGTGCATTTCGCCTGCGCCCGCCGCGGAGGCTCGACGGCGCACCGCGAAGCGCACTATGGATCGATCGGGCGGACCCGCGTCCGGGTCGAATGCGTGAAGGTGGCGATGGCGATGACGATGGCGGCGATCTCGGGGGAGCGGGCGTGACGGCGCCGGACTTCCTCGCCCTGCACCGGCACGGCTTCGTGCGGGTGGCGGCGGCGACGCCGCGGGTGCTGACCGCCGACGTCGCCTTCAACCGCGACGCGATCCTCGCCGAGGCGCGCCGGGCGGACGCCGCCGGGGTCGATCTCGTGGTGCTGCCCGAGCTCGCGCTCTCGTCCTACGCCCTCGACGACCTCCTGCTCCAGACCGCCCTCCTCGACGCCGTCGAGGCGGCGCTCGGCGCCATCGTCGCGGCGAGCGCCGAGCTCGCGCCCGTGCTCCTCGTCGGGGCGCCGCTGCGGCGGGACGGGCGGCTCTACAACTGTGCGGCGGCGATCGCGCGCGGGCGGCTGCTCGGGGTGGCGCCGAAGAGCTACCTGCCGAACTACCGGGAGTACTACGAGAAGCGCTGGTTCGCCCACGGCCGCGGGGTCGGCGGCACCATCCGGGTCGCGGGGTCGGAGGTGCCGTTCGGGGCGGACCTCGTCTTCGAGGCCGAGGATCTGCCGGGGTTCCTCTTCCACATGGAGATCTGCGAGGATTTCTGGGCGCCGGTGCCGCCCTCGACCCGGGCGGCGCTCGGCGGCGCGACGGTGCTCGCCAACCTCTCGGCGTCGAACATCACCATCGGCAAGTCCGACGAGCGCCACGTGCTCTGCAAGTCGCAGTCGGCGCGCGCGGTCGCGGCCTACGTCTACGCGGCGGCGGGGCCGGGGGAGAGCACGACCGACCTCGCCTGGGACGGGCAGGGCGTCGTCTACGAGCTCGGCGACCTCCTCGCCGAGAGCGGGCGCTTTCCCGAGGAGCCGGCGCTGACGATCGCCGACGTCGACACCGGGCGCATCCTCGCGGAGCGGATGCGGACGGGCACCTTCAACGACGGCGCCGAGGCGGCGGGCGCGGCGGGTGCGGCGGGTGCGGGAGGGACGGTGCGCCGGGTCCGCTTCGCCCACCGGCCGCACATGACGGACGTCGGCCTCGTGCGGCCGATCCGGCGCTTCCCCTACGTGCCGAACCGGGCGAGCCATCTCGACCACGACTGCTACGAGGCGTTCAACATCCAGGTCGAGGGGCTGGCGCGGCGCCTGCAGTCGACCAAGAGCGCCCACATGGTGATCGGGGTGTCGGGCGGGCTCGACTCGACCCACGCGCTCATCGTCGCGGCCAAGGTCTGCGACCGCATGGGGCTGCCGCGGACGACGATCCTCGGCTACACCATGCCGGGGTTCGCCACCGGCGACGAGACCAAGGGCAACGCCTGGGCCTTGATGAAGGCGCTCGGGGTGACCGGCGCCGAGATCGACATCCGCCCGACCGCCCGGCAGATGCTCGACGACATCGGCCACCCCAACGCCCGCGGCGAGCCGGTCTACGACGTGACCTTCGAGAACGTGCAGGCCGGCCTCAGGACCGACTACCTCTTCCGGCTCGCCAACCAGAACCGCGGCTTCGTCATCGGGACGGGCGACCTCTCGGAGCTCGCGCTCGGCTGGTGCACCTACGGGGTCGGCGACCAGATGAGCCACTACGCGGTCAACGCCGGGGTGCCGAAGACGCTGATCCAGTACCTGATCCGCTGGTGCATCGCCTCGGACCAGTTCGACCGGGAGACCGACGCGGTGCTCGAGGCGATCCTCGGCACGGTGATCTCGCCCGAGCTCGTGCCCGCGGACGCCGAGGGGGCGATGCAGTCGACCGAGGAGCGGATCGGCCCCTACGAGCTCCACGACTTCTTCCTCCACCACACCATCCGCTACGGCCAGCCGCCGGACAAGATCGCCTTCCTCGCCTGGCACGCCTGGCACGACGTCGCCCGCGGCGCCTGGCCGGCGGGGTTCCCCGAGGCGGGCAAGCACGCCTACGACCTCGACACCATCCGCAAGTGGCTCGAGGTCTTCCTCTGGCGCTTCTTCGAGTTCAGCCAGTTCAAGCGCTCGGCGATCCCGAACGGCCCCAAGGTCTCCTCGGGCGGGGCGCTGTCGCCGCGCGGCGACTGGCGCGCGCCCTCGGACGCGGTGGCGCGGGTCTGGCTCGACAATCTCGGGCGGATCTGACGGGAGCGCGACGGAAACCCCGGCGCGCGGCGTTGAGAGTCCGACATCGGGTCGCGCCCTACGCCTTCGTGACCGGGGGCACGTGGGCGCTGTTCGGGACGGCGGGCGTGGTTTATCCTTTGGCTTCAAGCACCAGATCACCAACCTTCCCGCGCCCCTCGCGGGTCCGGCAGGCGAGTTGAGATCCCCATGAGGATATGGAAGCAGGCCCTCGTCTCGCTCGCCGTCGTCGCGGTGGCGGGCGTGCTCTGGGTCCGCTCCTTCCCGGAGGCGGCCGCGGTGCTCGACCGCGCCGGCCTCGCCACCGCCTCGATCGCGCCCGACGGCGAGCCCGGCCCCGGTCCGGCGCTCGGCGCGGCGCCGGTGGTGCTCGGGGCGCCGGTGACGGAGGCGACGATCAACGCCTTCGTCTCGGCGATCGGCGACGGACGCGCCGCGCGCTCGGTGACCATCACCCCCTACGTCGCCGGCCGCGTCGCGGCGATCGAGGTCGCCTCGGGGGATTTCGTCGCCGCCGGCACGCCCCTCGTCCGCCTCGACGCCGAGACCGAGGAGATCGCCCTCGACCGCGCCCGCCTCGTCGCCGCCGACGCCGCCGCCGCGCTCGTCCGCAGCCGGGAGCTGCGCCGGACCGGGGCGGTCAACGAGGTCGCGCTCCTCCAGAGCGAGCTCGCCGCCCAGCAGGCGACGCTCGCGGTCCGCGACGCCGAGCTCGCCCTCGACCACCGCACGATCCGGGCGCCGTTCGAGGGCTGGATCGGCATCCTCGGGGTCGAGGTCGGCGACCAGGTGACGACCGCGACCGAGGTCGCGACCATCGACGACCGCTCGGCGATCCTCGTCGACTTCCGCATCCCCGAGCGCTTCGTCGGCCAGGTGAAGGTCGGCGCGCCGGTCTCCGCCCGGCCGCTGGCGCTCGCCGGCGCGGCGCTCGAGGGCGAGGTCGTGACCCTCGACAGCCGGGTGAGCCCGGACACGCGCACGCTCCGGGTGCGGGCGAGCTTCGACAACGCCGACGACGTGCTGCGCGCCGGGATGTCGTTCTCGATCACCATGCGCTTCCCCGGCGACACCCTCGCCGCGGTCGACCCGCTGGCGGTGCAGTGGAGCGCCGCCGGCGCCTACGTCTGGGTGGCGGTGAACGGCGAGGCGACGCAGGTGCCGGTCAGGATCGTCCAGCGCAACAACGACGCGGTGCTCGTCGACGCCGCGCTCGCGCCGGGGACGATGGTGGTGACCCAGGGCGTCCAGCTCCTCCGCCCGGGGCTTCCCTTCCGCTTCGAGGGCGAGGCGCCCGAGGCGACCGCCGACGATCCCGCCGCCCTGCGGCCGACGCGGGGCTGAGGCGGTGGCGTCGCGGGCGGACACGGGCGGCAAGGCGGCGGGGTTCACCGCGCTCTTCGTGCGGCGGCCGATCCTCGCGGTCGTCGCCAACCTCCTCATCGTCATCGCCGGGCTCGCCGCGGTCTTCGGGGTCGAGGTCCGCGAACTCCCCGACGTCGACCGTCCGGTGATCACCGTGACGACGACCTTCTCCGGGGCGGCGCCGGAGACGATCGACCGCGAGGTGACCGGGGTGATCGAGGGGGCGATGGGCCGCATCCCGGGCGTCGTCGACATCTCGTCGCGCTCGACCTCGGGGCGGAGCCGGGTCACCGTCGAGTTCGGCGAGAAGACCGACCTCAACGTCGCCGCCTCGGACGCGCGCGACTCGATCGGGCGGGTGCTGAACCAGCTCCCCGACGACGCCGACGAGCCGCGGATCGTCAAGGCCGACGCCAACTCCGACCCGGTGATGCGCCTCGGGGTCACCTCGGGCACCATGTCGGTCGAGGCGCTGACCGACTTCGTCGAGAACACCATCGAGGACCGGCTGATCGCCGCCCCCGGCGTCGCCGACGTGGCGATCTACGGCGGGCGCGACCGCATCTTCCGCGTCGACGTCGACCAGCTCGCGCTGGCGAGCCGCGGGCTCAACGTCGCCGACGTCCGCGACGCGCTCGCCACCGTCGCCTTCGACAGCCCGGCGGGGTCGCTCGACGCGACCAACCAGAGCCTCGTCGTCCGCACCACCGCGACGGTGAACACCCCCGAGGCGTTCGGGGCGCTGATGCTCGACGACGGGCTGACCCGGGTCTCGGACGTGGCGACGGTGACGCTCGGGCCGAAGTCCGGCACCTCGATCCTGCGCTCGAACGGCGAGGGCGGGCTCGGGATCGGCATCATCCGCCAGGCGCAGAGCAACACCCTCGAGATCTCGCAGAGCATCCGCGCCATCGTCGCCGAGCTCCAGCCGATCCTGCCCGAGGGGGTGAGCCTCTTCGTCACCGGCGACGACGCGGCCTTCATCCACGGGGCGCTCGACGAGGTGGCGCGCTCGCTGGCGCTCGCCGTCGTCATCGTCGTCGCGGTGATCTGGCTCTTCCTCCGCGACTGGCGGGCGACGCTGATCCCGGCGCTGACCATCCCGGTGGCGCTGATCGGCACGCTCGCGGCGATCTACGCGACCGGGTACTCGGTCAACATCCTGACGCTGCTCGCGCTCGTGCTCGCCACCGGGCTCGTCGTCGACGACGCCATCGTCGTCCTCGAGAACATCGTCCGCCGCCGCGCCCACGGGCTCGGGCCGCGGGCGGCGGCGGTGCTCGGCACCGAGCAGGTGTTCTTCGCGGTGATCGCGACGACGACGACGCTCGCCGCGGTCTTCCTGCCGCTCTCGTTCCTGCCCGGGCAGAGCGGCCAGCTCTTCCGCGAGTTCGGGGTGACGCTGGCGATGTCGGTGGCGATCTCGGCCTTCGTCGCGCTGTCGCTCTGCCCGATGATGGCGTCGCGGATGCTCCGCGCCCACGACGTCGTCGACCACGAGGGGGCGCGGCCGGGCACGCTCGCGCGGCTCTATCACCGGCTCCTCCACGCCGCGCTCGCGGCGCCCTGGGTGGTGGTGACGCTGGCGCTGGTCTTCGGGGCGACGGCGTGGTTCCTCTTCGCGGGGGTCGAGCGCGAGCTGACCCCGCCCGAGGACCGGGCGACGGTGATGCTGCGGGTGACCGCGCCGCAGGGGGTGAGCCTCGACTACACCGCGAGCAAGATGCGCGAGATCGAGGCGGGCATGGCCTTCCTCGGCGACGCGGGCGAGGTCGTCGGCACCTTCTCGATCGCCGGGATGAGCGGCGACAACTCCGGCTTCATGATCTTCACCCTCGCGCCCTGGGGCGAGCGGGCGCGGAACCAGCAGGAGATCGTCGCCGATGCCCGCCGCGTCGCCGCGGCGGTGGTCGGGGTGCGGAGCTTCGTCGTCGAGCCCAACTCGCTCGGCATCCGCGGGGCCGGGCAGGGGCTCCAGTTCGCCCTGCTCGGCAGCGACTTCGCCACCCTCGACGACACCGCACAGGCGCTCGTCGCGGCGATGGAGGAGGATCCGGCCTACCGCCAGGTTCGGGTCTCCTACGAGGCCACCCAGCCGCAGCTCTACATCAGCGTCGACCGCGAGCGCGCCTCCGACCTCGGCATCGACATCGACGGCCTCGGCGAGACCCTCCAGGCGGTGCTCGACGGCCGCTCGGTCGGCTCGGTGTTCATCGACGACCGCAGCTACGACATCGACATCACCTCGACGACCAACCCGGTGCGCGACCCGACCGACCTCGAGAACCTGTTCCTGCGCACCCGCTCGGGCGAGATGGTGCCGATGTCGACGGTCGTCACCCTCGAGGAGCGCCCGATCGCCCCCGAGCTCTCGCGCGAGGGCCAGATGCGCGCCGTCCCGATCAGCGCGTCGCTCGCCGACGGCGTCGGCCTCGCCGAGGCCTACGCCCGCACGGTGGCGCTCGCCGAGCCGCTGCTGCCGCCCGGGGCGCGCATCGTCCCGCGGGCCGAGACCGCGACCCTCGACGCGGCGCAGAGCGGGCTCCTCGTCACCTTCGGCTTCGCGATCCTCGTCGTCCTCCTCGTCCTCGCCGCCCAGTTCGAGAGCTTCACGAGTGCGGTCATCGTCATGGCGACGGTGCCCTTCGGCCTCGGCTGCGCCATCGTCGCGATGGTGCTCGTCGGCGTCAGCCTCAACGTCTACAGCCAGATCGGCCTCGTCCTCATGGTCGGGATCATCGCCAAGAACGGCATCCTCGTCGTCGAGTTCGCCAACCAGCTCCGCGACCACGGCGTCTCCGTGCGCGAGGCGATCGAGGAGGCCTGCCACATCCGCCTCCGTCCGGTGATGATGACGATGATCGCGACCATCGCCGGCGGCGTGCCGCTCCTCGTCTCGCACGGGGCCGGCGCCGAGGCCCGCGCCGCCCTCGGGTGGGTGATCGTCGGCGGCCTCGGGCTCGCCTGCGTCTTCACGCTGTTCCTGACGCCCGTCGCCTACCTCCTCCTCGCCGGGTTCTCGAAGCCGCGCGCCGAGGAGACCCGCCGCCTCGAGGAGGAGCTCGCCCGCTCGACCGGCG
>CAZEGY010000023.1:4040-6955 GCA_964511815.1 uncultured Rhodovulum sp. | reverse complement strand
GCCGGTTGCCTGAGCCCGCGGCATGGCGTATGGGATGCGATCACACGGCAGGGCGGGGGCTGCTTGGAACATCGGGTTGAGGCATCGGCGCGGGGCGGCGACAGCGGGGACGACGGGAGCGGGATACGTCTCGGGGTTCTCGAGGACTACATCGGCTTTCACCTCCAGCTCGCGCAGACCGCGACCTTCCGGTCGTTCAAGCGCTGGACCGGCATCGGCGACCTGCGGGCGGGGTGGTTCACCGTGCTGTCCTTGATCGCCGACAACCCCGGCATCACCCCGATCGCCATCAGCCGCGCCAGCGGCCGCGACAAGTCGACGATCACGCCGGTCGTCAAGGACATGGTGCGCGACGGGCTGGTCGTGCGCGAGTCGACGCCGGGCGACCGCCGCAGCTACGGCCTCAGCCTCACCGACAAGGGCCGGAGCTCGCTCGACCACCTCGCGACCTGCGCCGCCGCGCACGACGCCGCGATGGTGGCGATCGTCGGCGAGCACCGCGGGCCGCTGCTCGAGGCGCTCCGCCGCATCGTCGCCGAGCTCGGCTGACGCGGACGCATCCTCACGGGCAGGCGGCGAGCGTCGAGAGGTCGCCGAGCCGCGGCTTGAAGAACGCCGTGCGGCGGATCACCCGCTCGGCCGGACCGATGCCGGTGAGCGGCGCGTAGGCGTAGAACACCTCGGCGGCGATGACGATCTCGCCGGTCCTGACCTCGAGGTCGGCGGGCGGGGTCGCCGGCGCGCCGTCGCCGGCACCGATCAGGCTGTCCGCCGCGAGCGCGCCGGCGCCCGAGCACTGCCACTTCACCTCCGGGTCGCCGCCGGCGTCGAGGCCGACGCTCGTCAAGACCGCCGACCCGGCGGTGACGAACTCGAAGGGCCGGATCACCTGGTCGATGGCGAGGAAGATGTGGCCGAGCTCCTCGGTCGAGAGCTCCTTGTCGCGGGCGGTCAGGTCGGCGAGGATGAACGCGCCGTTCTGGAGCTTCTGGGTGAGCAGGATCAGCCGGCTGTACTCGACGGTGCCGACCGCCACGAGGACGAGGATCGGCAGCACCAGGGCGAACTCCATCGCCGAGACGCCGCGGTCGTCGCGCAGCAGCGCGCGGAGCGCCCGGATCATCCCCGCCCCCGCCCGTAGGGCTCGTTGCGCACGGCGACGCTCGACACGTGGCGGACGCTGCCGCCGACGATGCCGCGGATCATCGGGGTGACGACGCCCCAGTCGTAGCTCAGGCGGTAGACGACGATGGCCTCGGGGCCGCCGAGCCCGGCCGCGCCCATGTCGGCGTCCCACTGGGCGTTGCCGTTGATGTCGGTGAACGCCTCGCCGGCGTCGCGGACGCCGTTGCCGTTGGCGTCGACGAAGGGCTCGGGTTTGCCGATGTCCTCGAAGCTGTCGTAGACGAGGGTGTCGAGCTCGACCCGACCCATGTCGAGGAGGCCGTAGGTGCGCTCCGCGACGATGGTGAGCACCCGGTCCTCGCGGGTCATGTCCTCGTCCTCGCCGCCGGTGATGCCGAAGCGCGACGCCTCGATCACCGCCGCCTCCATGCTCGACCCGATGAAGAGCACGATCGCCATCTCGATCGTCCCGACGGTGGTCAGGAGCAGGACCGGCAGCACCAGCGCGAACTCGAGCGCGGTCGCGCCGCGGGCGCAGGCCGCGAGCCGTCGCAGGGGGGCGCGCACCGGCACCCGGCTCACTCCAGGATGCGGAGGTTGGCGAGCTGGCCGCCGATGGCGCGGAAGACGCCGCCGATGTCGGTGTTGCTCTTGGCCCAGTAGTACATCGCCGGGGTGGTGGCGCAGTCCTCGTAGAGCTTGCGCGTCGTCGCGTTGGCGTCGGTGCCGAAGATGATCGTGTAGACCTTGATGCCGTTGCCCTTCATCGTCGTGCAGATCGACTTCATCCGCGCGTTGAGCTCGGTCACGCCCGCGTCGATCGACGACTTGGCGAGGCCGACGGGCTTGGCCTCGTTGACCCGGCCGTAGGCGGTGTAGTCGGAGGGCGATCCGGTGTTGTTGAAGGCATTGTTGCCGTCGGTCAGGATCACCACGACCTTGTCCATGAAGTCGGTCTTGTAGTCGAGCGGCAGCTCGGGGTCGCCCCACAGCCCGCGCCACTTCGGCGAGATCGTCCGCCATCCCCAGACGAGGCCGAGGTTGCCGGTGGTGCCGCCGCGCCGCCACGGCTTCATCGCCTTGATGCCGGCGTCGATCGTCGCCCGCGACGAGGTGAGCGGCGTGATCGGGGTGCCGCAGCCGAGGTTCGGCCCGCGCCGCGCCGAGTTCGACGCCTTGTAGTCGTCGTTGATCGCCGGCCAGTCGTTGTCCGAGGTGTTCTTCGGATAGAGGAACGAGGTGAAGGGGTGCTCGGCGGGCGTCGAGTCGTCGGTGTCCCAGGGGGTGGCCCGGGCCATGACGCAGCCCTTCCATCCCCCGCCGTCGGAGACCTTGCCGAAGTCGAGCGGCGAGGCGAACACCTTGTCGCCGGCGGCGAGCCACCCGCTCCGGCCGGTGCCGATGTTGACGGTGGCGACGTAGGGGACGAGGCTGATCCAGACGTTGTCGATCTCGTCCTCCTCGCCGTAGATCACGTCGACGAGGTTCAGGGCGGCCTTCTGGAGGTAGTCGAAGTTCGTGCCGGCGATCTTGGTGGCGCTGCCCGGCCAGAGCGAGCCGGTGTTGTCCATGACGAGCGCGAGCTCCATGCCGGTGGTCTCGCGCTGGATGACGGTGCGCGCGGCCACGGTCATGGTTTCGTGGCCGAAGATGCGCATGAAGATCGTCGGCGTCGAGGCCTGGGCCGAGAGGGTGACGGTGTTGGCCACGGGATCGACCTCGAAGTCGAAGGCCGTCACCGTGACCTTGCCGCCGTGGCCGAAGTTCGCGGCGAAGAACTGCTCGGCGAT
>CAZEGY010000023.1:0-3940 GCA_964511815.1 uncultured Rhodovulum sp. | reverse complement strand
TCGAGCGCCATCCGCCCGGCGGCGAGCCCGGCGGCGTCGAGGGACTTGCCCATGCGGGTGCGCAGGAGATAGCCGATCGAGGAGTCGACCGCGAGCCCGACCGCGCCGATCACCGGCACGAGCGAGACGGCGAGAAACACCGCCGTGGCGCCCGCGCGGTCGCGGGCGATGGCGCCGAGCAGGCGCCACAGGGCCGAAGGAAGGCGCACGGACATCTCTCACCTCGCCGGCTGCGGAGCGGGGAGGATCATGCGCCGGCGAGGGTCAACCGATCGTTACCGTGGCGGGTCCGCGGCGATTAACCGTTAACGGACGGTGAATTGGCGTCGCGGCCCGGCTGCGGGTAGGGTGAAGAAAGGGTTGACGGGGGGCGGCGATGGGTGCGGAGCGAAGGCGGGAGGAGCGGGCGCACGTCCTCAGGCGGGCGCGGATCGTCTACCGGCGGGGGCGGAGCACCATCGACTGCGTGGTGCTCGACCTCTCGGCCGGCGGGGCGCGGCTCAAGGTCGGCGGGCTCCTCGGCTTCCCCGAGCGTTTCGAGCTGCGCATCGACGGCGGCCCGGTGCGCGACGCCGTCGTGCGCTACCGCGCCGCGGAGGTCTCGGGCGTCGAGTTCGTCGACGACCGTGTGGTCGACCCGAGGGTGTCACCGACGTGATCGGTACGGGACCGTAACCTTCGTGCCCGGGCCGGACACACGGGCCGTTTCGCACCTTTCCAGAGGGTTAACGCGCGAGGGACAATTCTGAAATATCAATGACTTGACCATCTGCGCACGCGTGCGCAGAGGTGGCCTCCGGGCGCATCGGGGGGTCGTTTCGCGACGATCGCTCAGGGGGCGAGGGGCGGTCTTTCCTTGGCGAGCCGGTCGAAGGCGGCGAGGTCGGCGATCAGGGCGGGCATCCGCTCGAGGTGGATCATGTTGGGGCCGTCGGAGGGGGCGTGGTCGGGGTCCTCGTGGGTCTCGATGAACACCGCCGCCACCCCGATCGCCACCGCGGCGCGGGCCATGACCGGGGCGAACTCGCGCTGGCCGCCGGAGGAGGCGCCCTGGCCGCCCGGCTGCTGGACCGAGTGGGTCGCGTCCATCACCACCGGGTAGCCGGTCCGCGCCATGATCGGCAGCGAGCGCATGTCGGCGACGAGGGCGTTGTAGCCGAACGACGCCCCGCGCTCGCAGAGCAGGATGCGGCCGTTGCCGGTCGAGGCGATCTTCGCGGCGACGTTCGGCATGTCCCACGGCGCGAGGAACTGGCCCTTCTTGACGTTGATCGCCGCACCCGTGCGCCCGGCGGCGAGAAGCAGGTCGGTCTGGCGCGACAGGAACGCCGGGATCTGGAGGACGTCGACGACCTCGGCGGCCGGCGCGCAGTCCTCGGGGAGGTGGACGTCGGTCAGCACCGGGCAGCCGATCCGCGCCTTGACCTCGGCGAGGATGCGCAGGCCCTCGTCCATGCCGAGCCCGCGCGTCGCCGCGACCGAGGTGCGGTTGGCCTTGTCGTAGGAGCTCTTGAAGATCAGGCCGGTGCCGGTCCTGGCGCAGGCCCGCGACAGGGTCTCCGCGATCGTCAGCGCGTGGTCGAGGCTCTCGAGCTGGCAGGGGCCGGCGATCAGCGTCAGCGGCAGGCGGTTGGAGACGGCGAGCGGGCCGATCTCGACGGTCAGGGCTTCGGTCATCGGCGCTCCTCCCCGGGAGGCCCCGGATAGCGCGGCCCGAGGGGGCTGTAAAGCGGCGGCCGGACCGGCTAGTTCTCGGAGTCGGGGAGGGCCGTCCGGCCCCCCGTTCCGCCAGCGCCCCGGAGGCCCGCCCGCATGGATGACGGCGCCGCGATCGACCCGCTCGACGCGCTCACCGCCGAGATCGCCGCCTGCCGGCTCTGCGCGCCGCGCTTCGCGGCGACGGCGACGCGGCACGCCCCGCGCCCGGTCCCGTGGCTGTCGGCGGCGCCGATCCTCGTCTGCGGACAGGCGCCGGGGGCGCGGGTCCATGCCCTCGGCCGTCCCTTCGACGACCGCTCCGGCGACCGGCTCCGCGACTGGCTCGGGGTCGACCGCGCGGCGTTCTACGACCGGCGGCGGTTCGCGGTGCTGCCGATGGCGTTCTGCTTCCCGGGCTACGACGCGAAGGGCTCCGACCTGCCGCCGCCGCCGCTCTGCGCCGCCACCTGGCGGGCGCGGGCGCTCGCGGCGATGCCGGGGGTGCGGCTGACCCTCCTCGTCGGCGCCCACGCGCTGCGCTGGCACCTCGGCGACCGGCGCCCGGTGGCCGCGGCGGTCGCCGACTGGCGGGCGGCGCCGGCGGGCGTCGTGCCGCTGCCGCACCCGTCGTGGCGCAACACCGCCTGGCTCAAGCGCAACCCGTGGTTCGAGGGCGAGCTCGTCCCCGCGCTGCGCGCCCGCGTCGCCGCCCTTCTCGCCACGGTGGCGCGGTGAGGCCCGAGACCCCGCTCGACGCCGCCTTCCTCGCCGCCGAGGCCGATCCCGACCCGGGGCTGCGCCTGCGCTTCCACGAGCGCGTGCTCGACGCCGAGCTCGCGGTGCCGCTCGCCGGGGACGCGGGCGACCGCCTCGCGCCGCAGGTCTTCGACCTCGAGGACGGCCGCTTCGTTCTCGCCTTCGACCGCGACGAGCGCCTCGCCGATTTCCTCGGCGCCCCGACGGAGTTCGCCGCGCTGACCGGCCGCCGGCTCGCCGGGCTCCTCGCCGGGCAGGGGATCGGCATCGCGCTGAACCTCGGCGCCCCCTCGGCGACGCTCCTGCCCGCCGATGCGGTCGAATGGCTCGCGGCGATGGTGGCGCCGGCCCCCGAGGCGCGCGCGGGCCGCCTCGCCGGCCTCGCCGCGCCCGAGGTTCCCGATGCGCTCGCCGCGGCGCTCGGCGCCAAGCTCGCGGCGATGGCCGATGCGGTGGGCGCGGCGCACCTCGTCGCGGCGGACCGTCCCGAGGGCGGGCGCGGTGTCGTCCTCGCGCTGACCGGGGTGCCCGAGGCGGCGCGCGCCGGGGTCGCGGCGGCGGTCGCCGAGGCGGTGCGCTTCACCGCGGACGCGCCCGATCTCGACGTCGCCTTCCTCGACCCCGGCAGCGCGGCCGCCGCCGCCGTCGCCCGCAGCGGCCTCGGCCTCGCGTTGCCCGAGCCGGAGGCGCCGAAGGCGGTCGGCCCGGGCCTCGACCCCGACCGGCCGCCGCGCCTGCGCTAAAGGCCGAGCGCCTCCTTGACCGCGGGCAGGCCGGGCTCGCCGTCGAGAGTGGTGGCGTTGGCGAGCCAGGCGTCGAGGCGGTCGGGGTTGGCCGCGATCCACTTCCGCGCCGCGGCCTCGGGCTTCTCGCCGTCGTCGAGGATCAGGCCCATCATCTCGTTCTCCATGTCGACGTCGAAGACGAGGTCCTTGAAGAACTGCGCGGCGTTCGGGCACTTCTCGGCCCAGCCGGTGCGGGCGAGGGTGTAGACCTCAGCGCCGCCGAAGTCGGGGCCGAAGTAGGCGTCGCCGCCCGAGAGGTAGGTGAGGTCGTGGGCGGTGTTCATCGGATGCGGCGCCCAGGCGAGGAAGACGATGCCCTTGCCCGCCTTCTCGGCGCGGGTCACCTGGGCGAGCATCGCCTGCTCGCCCGACTCGACGAGCGCCCAGTCGCCGAGGCCGAAGTCGCCGGCGTCGATCATCTTCTGGAGGTTCTGGTTGGCCGGCGCCCCGGTCTCGATCCCGTAGATCTTTTCGTCGAAGGCGTCGCCGTGGGCGGCGAGGTCGGCGAAGTCGGCGACGCCGAGCTCGGTCGCGGCCGCGGTCGGCACGGCGAGGGTGAACTTCGCGCCCTCGAGGTTCTGCACGAGCACCTCGGCGGCGTTGGCGGCGTCGAGGTCGTCGCGGAAGGGCTGCTGGGCCGGCAGCCAGTTGCCGAGGAAGACGTCGATCTCGCCCTTCTTCATCGCCTCGTAGCCGATCGG
>CAZEGY010000022.1:0-18174 GCA_964511815.1 uncultured Rhodovulum sp. | reverse complement strand
CCGGCGCTGGCTCGGGCCGATCACCGCCCGCACCGCCCTCCAGGCGTCGCGGAACCTGCCCGCCGTCGCCCTGCTCGACGCGGTCGGGCCGGCGCAGGTCCTCGCGCGCCTCCGCCGTGCCGGTGCCGAGCCCGCCTTTCCGCCCGGCGCGACGCCCGGCCTCGCCATCGCCCTCGGCGGGGTCGGCCTCACCCTCGCCGATCTCGTCCGCACCTACGCCGCCATCGCCGGCGGTGGCCGCGCGCCGCCGCTCGCGGAGACCGCCGACGCCCTCGGCGCGGCGCCCGCCCGGCTGCTCGATCCGGTGGCGGCGTGGTACGTCGCCGACATCCTGCGCGGCACGCCGCCGCCGCCGAACGGCATCGCCGGCCACGTCGCCTACAAGACCGGCACGAGCTACGGCCACCGCGACGCATGGGCGATCGGGTTCGACGGCGCGACCGTCGTCGGGGTCTGGTTCGGCCGTCCGGACGGCGCCGCGGTTCCCGGCGCGCTCGGCATCGAGGCGGCGGCGCCGACGCTCTTCGACGCCTTCGCCCGCCTCGGCCCGGCGCCCGCACCGCTGCCGCCGCCGCCGCCCGGCGCGCTCACGGTCGCGACCGGGGCGCTGCCGGCGCCGCTCCGCGCCTTTCGCGCCCGCGGCGCCACGGACGTCGGCGGCGGGCCGGAGATCGCGTTCCCGCCGGACGGGGCACGCGTCGATCTCGGCCTCGCCGCGGGCGGCGGGCGGCCGCTCGCCATCCGCATCGGCGCCGGGGCGCCGCCGTTCCGCTGGCTCGTCGGCGGGGTTCCGATCGCGGTCGACCCCTTCGCCCGGCAGGCGGAGTGGCGGCCGGACGGCATCGGCTACGTCGACCTCGCCGTCATCGACGCGAGCGGCCGGGCGGCGCGGGCGAGCGTGTTCGTAGAGTGAGCGCCGGCGGCGTCGCTCAGCCCTCCGGCGCCTTCGCCCGGCCCTCGGCGAAGAGGCCGGCGAACCGCTGGCGGAGCAGGTTCTTCTGGACCTTGCCCATGGTGTTGCGCGGGAGCTCGGGCACGACGGCGAGGTGCTTCGGCTGCTTGAAGCGGGCGAGGCTCCGGCCCATCGCGCCCTCGATCGCCGCGAGGTCGAGGGCGGCGCCGGGGGCGGCGACGAGGACGCCGACGACGGCCTCGCCGAAGTCGGGGTGCGGGACCCCGACGACGGCGCTCTCGAGCACGCCCGGCTGCTCGTCGAGGAGGAGCTCGATCTCCTTCGGATAGACGTTGTAGCCGCCGGTGATGACGAGATCCTTCGCCCGCCCGACGATCGTCACGTAGCCGTCCTCGTCCTCGGTGGCGATGTCGCCGGTGACGAAGAAGCCGTCGTCGCGGAGCTCCTCCTTGGTCTTCTCCGGCATCCGCCAGTAGCCCGCGAAGACGTTGCGCCCGCGCACCTCGATCACCCCGGGCGCGCCGCGCGGCACCGGCGCCCCGGTGACGGGATCGGTGATCCTGAGCTCGACCCCGGGCAGCGGCGGCCCGACGGTGCCCGGCCGGCGCTCGCCGTCGTAGGGGTTCGACGTCGACATGTTGGTCTCGGTCATCCCGTAGCGCTCGAGGATGCGGTGGCCGGTCCTCGCCTCGAAGCGTTCGTGGGTCTCGGCGAGGAGCGGCGCCGACCCCGAGGTGAAGAGCCGCAGGTGCGCGACGAGGTCGCGGTCGAGGCGCGGGTCGTCGAGGAGGCGGGTGTAGAAGGTCGGCACCCCCATCATCGCCGTCGCCCGCGGCAGCCATTCGACGACCTGGTCGGCCCTGAAGCCCGGCAGGAAGATCATCGTCCCCCGCGACAGCAGCGAGACGTTGCTCGCGACGAAGAGGCCGTGGGTGTGGAAGATCGGCAGGGCGTGGAGAAGGACGTCCGCCGCGGTGAACCGCCAGGCCGCGACGAGCACCTCGGCGTTGGAGAGCAGGTTGTCGTGGGTGAGCATCGCGCCCTTGGAGCGGCCGGTGGTGCCCGAGGTGTAGAGGATGGCGGCGAGATCGCCCGCCGTGCGCGCGACCGGCGCCCCCGGGGCGGCCCCGCCGGCCTTCTCCGTCAGGCTCCCGGCGCCGACGGCGTCGAGGGTCTCGAAGCGCGGCGCGAGGGGCGCGAGCGTCTCCGCCCGTCGCGGATCGCCGACGAGAAGCGCGGCGCCGGCGTCCTCGGTGAAATAGGCGACCTCGTCGGCGGTGTAGGCGGTGTTGAGCGGCAGGAAGACGACCCCGGCCGCGACGGCGGCGAGATAGAGCGCCAGCGCCTCCGGGGTCTTCTCGACCTGCACCGCCATGCGGTCCCCCGGGCGCAGGCCGAGCCCGGCGAGGGTCGCCGCGAGCCGCATCGCGGTGGCGTGGAGCGCGGTGCCGGGGATCTCTCGGCCGGCGGCGTCGATCAGCACCGCCGTCTCCCGGTCCGCGAGCGGCGCGAGGAGGGCGTCGTGGAGCGGATTGGTCATCGTGGGGCGATGATTGGCGGACCCGCCGCGTCGATGCAAGCCTCCGCGTCGGCGTTCAGCCGGCGCGCGATCGGCGCTCAGCCGGCGAGCCATGCCCCGTGCAGGCCCTGGGGCACGCGCTGGGGCAGGCGCAGCACGGCGACCGGCTCGTCCTCGATGCGGGCCGCGTCGAGGAGGGCGAGGTCGCTCGTGCCGGCCTCGGGGTCGTAGAGGTAGGTCGCGAGCCAGCCGGCATCGTCGGCCACACCTGCCTCGCCGTTCGGGATGAACACCGCCTCGCCGGCGATGCGGTTGCCGAAGTCGTGGCGGGCGATCCGCCCGGTCTCGGTGTCGACCTTGAGCAGGCAGTTGAAGGTCGCCGACGCCGGGTTCGCGATCTTCAGGCTCCCGGTCAGCGTCGGAACGTAGACGTGGCGGCTCGCCCGCGCGACGCGGCGGTCGTCGACGCGCGGGAACTCGACCGCGCCGTCGAAGAGCGCGGCGTCGGCGAGGGTGCCCGCGGCGGGGTCGAGGACGAGGCGGTGGAGCCGCGGCGGCACGTGGCTGCCGCCGCCCCCGTAGCCGAGGCGGAGGGCGCCGTGGCGGACGTAGTCGATGACGATTTCGCACCCCGGCCCGCCCCCGCGTTCGAAGCCGTTGGCGAAGTGGAAGACGAAGCAGGCGTCGGTCTCGGTCCAGCGCACGTCGCCGCCGTCGAGGTTCATGACCCCGATGCGGGTGCCGAGCTCGGGGCGCCACTGCAGGAAGGGCTCGCCGCGCGCGGCGGCGGCCATGTCGAAGACCGCGGGGCCGATCATCAGGACGAGGTGGCGCTCGGTCAGGATGAAGTCGTGGATCATGCTCGGCGCGGCGAGCGCGACCGGGAAGCTCCGCACCAGCCGGCCGGCGGGGTCGATGTGGTGGATGGTGACGGTCGGGCTCGCCACGTCGTAGGCGAGCGCGAAGAGGTCGCCGGTCACCGGATGCACGCGGTTGTGCGCACCGAGCTCCAGCGGGCGCCCGGTGCCCGCGGTCCACGGCCCGAGGGTGTCGAGCTCGGGCGAGAGCTCCCACGCCGGCTCGACCTCGCCGAGGGCGAGCAGGTGGTCGCCGTGGCGCATCACCCCGATGAAGGCGCTCTGCTTGAAGGGCGCCCCGCCGCCGAGCGCGTCGCCGAGCGCCTTGGGGTCGGCCGGCGCCGGGTTCATCACCCCGCCGTAGACGGTATGCCCGGCCCGGTCCTCGACCTCGAAGCTCGCGGTGCGGACGAAGCGGTTGCGGTAGCGGGCGCGGCCGTTGTCGAAGCGGACGGCGTGGACCATGCCGTCGCCTTCGAGCGGGTAGGTGTAGGAGACCGGCTGGAAGCGCGGGTTCGGCCCATTGCGCAGGTAGGCGCCCTTCAGGCCCTCGGGGATGCTTCCCGCGATCACCGGCAGGTCGGGCGCGTCGACCTCGGTGCCGATCGGCGCGAAGTTGCCGCTGAGGTGCGGGTCGTCCGATGTCCAGGCGATCGGTGCGGCCAGGGGGGCCGGCTCGGGCATGGCGCGTCCTTCTCGGGCTGGATCGTCGAGTCTCTCGCCCCGTTTCTGGACGAAGGCACGGCCCGACGCCAAGCGCTTCGCCGCGGAAGCGGCGCCGCGGAGGGCCGGGCGACCGCTCTCAGGCGCCGTCGGCGACCTCGAGGAGCCGCCGGCCCGGGGTAAGCGCCTGCGCGGCGGCGAGGATGCCGGCGGTGTCGATGCCGTAGTGGCGGTAGAGGTCGGCGATGCGCCCCGTCTGGCCGAAGTGCTCGACCCCGAGCGCCCGGGTCCGGTGCCCGGCGACCGCGCCGAGCCAGGCGAGCGCCGCCGGGTGGCCGTCGCAGACGGTGACGAGCCCGGCGTGGCGCGGCACGTCGGCGAGCAGGCGCTCGACGTGGCCGAGGGCGCCGCTCTCGCCGAGCTCGCGCGCCCGCTGCGCCGCCGACCAGCCGGCGTTGAGGCGGTCGGCCGAGGTGACGGCGAGCAGCGCCGGCGCCCGGCGGCCCTCGGCGAGGCGGCCGACGGCGGCGATCGCCTCGGGCGCGACGACGCCGGTGTAGGCGACGACGACCTCGGTCGTCGGCTCGGGCGGGCGCAGCCAGTAGCCGCCGTCGACGACGGCCTGCGCCCGCTCGGGCGTCATCGCGAGGCCGGGCTGGTCGACGGGGCGCGTCGACAGGCGGAGGTAGACCGAGCCCCCGGTCTCGTCGCGGAGCCAGGTGCGCGGGTCGGGCGTGCGGTCGCCGTCCCGCTGCATGTAGTCGAAGGCGAAGCGCAGGATCACCGCGAGCTCGTCGGTGAACGCCGGCTCGAAGGCGGCGAGCCCGTCCTGGGCCATGCCGACGAGCGGCGGCGCGATCGACTGGTGCGCCCCGCCCTCCGGCGCGAGCGTCACCCCCGAGGGCGTGCCGACGAGGAGGAAGCGCGCGTCCTGGTAGCAGGCGTAGTTGAGCTGGTCGGCGGCACGGAGCACGAAGGGGTCGTAGACCGTGCCGACCGGCAGCAGCCGCACCCCGTTGATCTGGTGCGAGAGGCCGAGCGCCGACAGCATCGTCATCAGGTTCGCCTCGGCGATGCCGAGCTCGAAGTGCTGGCCGGAGGGCGCGAACTCCCAGGCGTAGGTCGAGGGGATGCGCTCGGCCTTGAAGGTGTCGGCCATGCTCTCGCGGGCGTAGAGCCCGCGGCGGTTCACCCAGCCGCCGAGGTTGGTCGAGACGGTGACGTCGGGCGCGGTCGTGACGATGCGGTCGGCGAGGGCGCCGCCCGCGCGGGCGATCTCGTTCAGGATCTGCCCGAAGGCCATCTGCGTCGAGACCGGCTTGCCGCGGGTGTCGGGCAGCGGCAGGGCAGCGGGCACCGGCACCGCCGGCGCCGAGAGCCGCCGCGGGCCGCCGGCGAAGAACGGCGCCGCCCCTGCCGCCGCCGCGAGCGCGGCCGGGTCGGCGACGCCCTCCCACGGGTCGAACTCGTGGCCCGGGCGGATGTGCATGGCGCCGCGGAGGCCCTCGATCTGGGCCGGGGTCATCAGGCCGGCGTGGTTGTCCTTGTGCCCGGCGAGGGGCAGCCCGCGGCCCTTGATCGTGTAGGCGATGAACACCGTCGGGCGGTCATGGGCGCTGGCCTTCTCGAAGGCTTCGACGAGCGAGGGGAGGTCGTGGCCGCCGAGGTTCTCCATCAGCGCCGCGAGCTCGGCGTCGCTCCGCCGCTCGATCAGCGCCGAGACCGCGCCCTGGTCGCCGAGGTCGTCGAGGAGGCGCTTGCGCCACGCCGCGCCGCCCTGGAAGGTGAGCGCCGAATAGAGCTGGTTCGGGCAGGCCTCGATCCAGTCGCGCAGCCGTTCGCCGCCGGGCTCGGCGAACGCCGCCTCCTGGAGCCGGCCGTGGCGGAGGACGACGACGTCCCAGCCGAAGTTGGCGAACAGCGTCTCGAGCTTGGCCCACAGGCCCTCGCGGATCACCGCGTCGAGGCTCTGGCGGTTGTAGTCGACCACCCACCAGACGTTCCTGACGCCCTGCTTCCAGCCTTCGAGCAGCGCCTCGTAGATGTTGCCCTCGTCCATCTCGGCGTCGCCGACGAGCGCGACCATCCGGCCCTCGGGGCGGTCGGTGCCCCAGCCGTGGGCGCGGACGTAGTCCTGCACCAGCGCCGAGAACAGGGTCTGGGCGACGCCGAGCCCGACCGAGCCGGTCGAGAAGTCGACGTCGTCCTTGTCCTTGGTGCGCGAGGGATAGCTCTGCGCGCCGCCGAAGGCGCGGAACGTCTCGAGCTGCTCCCGGCTCTGGCGGCCGGCGAGGTACTGGATCGCGTGGAAGACCGGCGCCGCGTGCGGCTTGACCGCGACCCGGTCCTCGGGGCGGAGGACGCGGAAGTAGAGCGCCGTCATCAGCGTCGCCATCGACGCGCACGAGGCCTGGTGGCCGCCGACCTTCACGTCGAGGTCGTCGGCGGGGCGCAGATGGTTCGCCGCGTGGATCGTCCAGGAGGCGAGCCAGAGGACGCGCCGCTCCAGCGCCGCGAGGCTGTCGAAGTCGGTCACCGGGTCTCTCCCTCCCTTGCGGCCGGCGCGGGGCTCCGGGCCGGCGCGCGGTCCTCCGACAGATAGGCGATCCGCGCGCGCTTGTCGCGTTCCGGGTTTGCTGCGGTCGTGTGTTGTGCCCGGCGGGCGGGACCGCTAACAATCGGAAAACCATAAGGGAGGGACCGCCGATGGCGGACGTGAAGATCCGCGACGTGCGGAAATCCTTCGGCACCGTCGAAGTCCTCCACGGCGTTTCGATCGACATCGAGGAAGGCGAGTTCGTCGTCCTCGTCGGCCCTTCCGGCTGCGGCAAGTCCACGCTGCTGCGCATGCTCGCCGGCCTCGAGCACGTCACCTCGGGCGAGATCGTCATCGGCGGCAAGGTGGTCAACGACCTGCCGCCGAAGGAACGCGACATCGCCATGGTGTTCCAGAACTACGCGCTCTATCCGCACATGACCGTCGCCGACAACATGGCGTTCTCGCTGACCCTGAAGAACGCCCCGAAGTCCGAGATCCAGGCGCGGGTGAAGCCCGCCGCCGACATCCTCGGGCTCGCGCACCTCCTCGACCGCTTCCCGCGCCAGCTCTCGGGCGGCCAGCGCCAGCGCGTGGCGATGGGCCGGGCGATCGTGCGCGACCCGCAGGTCTTCCTCTTCGACGAGCCGCTCTCCAACCTCGACGCCAAGCTCCGGGTGTCGATGCGGGCCGAGATCAAGAACCTGCACCAGCGGCTCAAGACGACCACGGTCTACGTCACCCACGACCAGATCGAGGCGATGACCATGGCCGACAAGATCGTCGTCATGCACGACGGCCGCGTCGAGCAGATCGGCGCGCCGCTCGACCTCTACGACCGGCCGGACAACCTCTTCGTCGCGGGCTTCATCGGCTCGCCGGCGATGAACATGCTCGCCGGCACCGTCGACGACGGCGGCAGCCGCTTCGTCACCGGCGAGGGCATCGCGCTCCCCGTGACCCAGGCGCTGCGGCAGCGGCCGCAGGGCGGCGTGGTCTACGGCCTCCGCCCCGAGTCGATGCGGCTCGGCGGCGACGTGCCGCTCCGCATCAACGTCGTCGAGCCCACCGGATCGGAGACCCACGTCCTCGGCACCCTCGGCGGCACCGACGTCGTCGGCGTCTTCCGCGAGCGGGTCGCGGCCGGACCCGGCGAGGAGATCGGCATCTCGGTCGATCCCGCCGCGATCCACCTCTTCGATGCCGCCTCGGGGGCGCGCATCTCGGCCTGACCACGGCCAGCCGGCGGGGAGAGCGGGGAGCCCCGGCCCGGCGACACCAATCACCCGCATGACATGGAGGAAGTTCCCGTGAGCATCAATCGCAGACAGCTTCTCGCCGGCGCCGCCGGCATCGCCGCCGCGAGCGCCTTCGGCGCGCCGCGCGCCTTCGCGCAGGGAGGGATCCCGACCTACACGCCCGAGGACGGCGCCTCGCTGCGCCTGCTGCGCTGGGTGCCGTTCGTCAAGGGCGAGGAGGAGGCCTGGAACGCCAACACCAAGGCCTTCACCGACGCGACCGGCATCGACGTCCGCATCGACCAGGAGAGCTGGGAGGACGTCCGCCCCAAGGCCGCGGTCGCCGCGAACGTCGGCTCCGGGCCCGACATGGTGATGAGCTGGTTCGACGACCCCTTCCAGTACCCCGACAAGCTCCTCGACGTGACCGAGCTCGCCGAGGCGGTGGGCGCCGCCAACGGCGGCTGGTACGACGGCCCGCGCGGCTACGCCGTCAAGGACGACCGCTTCATCGCCATGCCGCTCTGCGCCATCGGCAACGCCATCTGCTACCGCCAGAGCCACATGGAGGCGGCGGGCTTCTCCGAGTTCCCGACCGACAGCGCCGGCTTCCTCGAGCTCTGCAAGGCGCTGAAGGCCAACGGCACCCCCGCCGGCTTCCCGCACGGCAAGGCGGTCGGCGACGGCAACAACTACGCCCACTGGCTGCTCTGGAGCCACGGCGCCAAGATGATCAGCGAGGACGGCACGGTGGGCATCGACAGCCCCGAGACCCGCGCCGCGATCGACTACGCCAAGGAGCTCTACGAGACCTTCATCCCCGGCACCGAGAGCTGGCTCGACATCAACAACAACCGCGCCTTCCTCGCCGGGCAGGTGTCGCTGACCGCCAACGGCGTCTCGCTCTACTACGCGGCGATGAACGACCCGGCGCTGAACGAGATCGGCGAGGACATCCGCACCACCAACATGCCGATCGGCCCGGTCGGCAAGTCGGTCGAGCTCCACCAGACCACCTCGCTCTCGATCTTCAGCCACACCAAGTACCCCGAGGCGGCGATGGCCTACCTCGCCTGGATGTACGACGCCGAGCGGATGAACGCCTGGATCGCCGGGGCCTCGGCCTACTGCTGCGGCGCGGCCAAGGACTTCTCGCAGAACCCGGTGTGGACCTCGAACCCGATCCACGCGCCCTACGCCAAGGCCTCCGAGAGCCTGCGCCCGAACGGCTACGCCGGGCCGCTCGGCTACGCCTCGGCCGGCACCATGGCCGACTACGTCCTCGTCGACATGTTCGCCGAGGCCGTCACCGGCCAGGCCTCGGCCGACGACGCGATCGCGTCGGCGGTGAAGCGGGCCAACCGCTACTACAGCTGACGCCTCCCGCGGCGGGCCGGGGAACCGGCCTGCCGCCCTTCCTCTCTGGCGGAGACACCGATGGCGAGCGGACGATCCTTCCTCGGCCGGCTGAGCGAGAGCCGCAACGGCCTCGGCTTCCTGTTCATGCTGCCGGCGGCGGTATTCCTGCTCTGCTTCCTGACCTACCCCCTCGGCCTCGGCGTCTGGCTCGGGTTCACCGACACCAAGATCGGCCGGCCGGGCGTCTTCGTCGGGCTGGAGAACTTCGCCTGGCTCTCCGAGGACTCGGTCTTCTGGCTCTCGGTCTTCAACACCATCTTCTACACCTTCGTCGCCTCGATCCTGAAGTTCGGCCTCGGCCTGTGGCTGGCGCTGATCCTCAACGAGAAGCTGCCGTGGAAGAGCTTCTGGCGGGCGATCGTGCTCCTGCCCTGGGTGGTGCCGACGGTGCTGTCGGCGCTCGCCTTCTGGTGGATCTTCGACAGCCAGTTCTCGATCATCTCGTGGGTGCTGATGCAGTGGGGGATCATCTCCCAGCCGATCAACTTCCTCGGCGAGCCGTGGAACGCCCGCTGGTCGGTGATCGCCGCCAACGTCTGGCGCGGCGTGCCCTTCGTGGCGATCTCGCTGCTCGCGGGGCTCCAGACCATCCCGCAGTCGCTGAACGAGGCGGCGGCCCTCGACGGCGCCACCTCGTGGCAGCGCTTCCGGCGCATCACCCTGCCGCTCCTCACCCCGATCATCGCGGTGGTGATGACCTTCTCGGTGCTCTTCACCTTCACCGACTTCCAGCTCATCTACGTGCTGACCCGCGGCGGCCCGGTGAACGCCACCCACCTGATGGCGACGCTCTCCTTCCAGCGCGCCATTCCCGGCGGCCAGCTCGGCGAGGGGGCGGCGATCGCGGTCGCGATGATCCCCTTCCTGCTCGCCGCCATCCTCTTCAGCTTCTTCGGCCTCCAGCGCCGCAAGTGGCAGCAGGGCGGAGACGACTGATGGCGCGCCTCGACGAGGAGACCGAGGATCTCGCCGTGCAGGCGATCGCCGGGGCGCGGGCCGCGGCGGCGCCGGCCGTCGACGACATCGTCGGCATGGAACAGTACAACAGCCTGTCGCGGCGGATCTTCGTCGTCTACCTGCCGCTGGCGGTCTTCGTCTTCGTGCTGCTGTTCCCGTTCTACTGGATGGCGATCACCGCGGTGAAGCCCAACAACCAGTTGACCAACTACACCGAGTACAGCCCGTTCTGGGTGGTCGGGCCGACGCTCGAGCACATCAAGTACCTCTTCCTCGAGACCTCCTACCCGGGCTGGCTCTGGAACACCGTCCTCGTCTCGGTCTGCTCGACCTTCATCGCGCTCGCCGCCTCGGTCTTCGCCGCCTACGCCATCGAGCGGGTGCGCTTCACCGGCGCGCGCGTCACCGGCCTCCTCATCTTCCTCGCCTACCTGGTGCCGCCGTCGATCCTCTTCATCCCGCTCGCCTTCATCGTCTTCCAGGTCGGCATCTTCGACTCCCGCCTCGCGCTGATCCTGACCTACCCGACCTTCCTCATCCCCTTCTGCACCTGGCTGCTCATGGGCTACTTCCGCTCCATCCCCTTCGAGCTCGAGGAGAGCGCGCTCGTCGACGGCGCCTCGCGCTGGCAGATCCTGACCCGCGTCATCCTGCCCCTCGCGGTGCCGGGCCTGATCTCGGCGGGGATCTTCGCCTTCACCCTGTCGTGGAACGAGTTCATCTACGCGCTGACCTTCATCTCCTCGTCGGAGAACAAGACGGTGCCGGTCGGGGTGCTGACCGAGCTCGTCCGCGGCGACATCTACGAGTGGGGGGCGCTGATGTCGGGCGCCCTCGTCGGCTCGCTGCCGGTCGTCATCCTCTACTCGTTCTTCGTCGACTACTACGTCTCGTCGATGACGGGAGCGGTGAAGGAGTAGCGCCCCGCCCGCCGGGGGGCGGCGAAGGGGGGCATCGAGCCCCCCTCCGCCGCCGGCCGTCGCCGCCCGGGAGCGCGCCGGGGCCGGGGCGCGGGCGGAGGGTGCGGGACGCGGCCGTTGCCGCGAAGGCGTGCGCGCAGGTGCGCGCAGGGTTCTCTTTGCTGGTTTTTCGGCCTGTTGGCCGAAAAACGACTGCTCTCCAGGTTTCAAGGCCGTATGAAGACCTTGGCGCTATTTCAGGACGCCGGCGGATTGGGTGCGGGCGGCGGAGAAGGCGGCCTCGCTGCCGTATGGCGCGTTGACGAGGACGAGGCCGGAGCCGGCCATGCCGCGGGCGGGCGGCGTGGCGAAGGCGGCCTCGTCGAAGGCGACCGGGAGGGGGGCGAGGCCGGCGCGAAGCGCCGCGTGGCGGCCGGCGGGCAGCAGCGGGTACCAGACGAGGACGGTGGCCTCGGGCCAGCGGGCGACGAGGCGGCGGACGAAGGCGGCGGCCGCCGCGTAGTCGTCCTTCACCTCGTAGGCGGGGTCGACGAGGACGAGGCCGCGCCGCGGGGTGAAGGGGGCGAGGGCGAGGGCGCCCTCGAAGCCGTCGCGGCGGTGGATGGCGGTGCCGTCGGCCGCGAGGTTCGTCTTCAGCGCGGCGTGCTCGGCCGGGTGCAGCTCCATCAGCGTCAGGCGGTCCTGGGGGCGGAGGAGCGCCTTCGCGACCAGGGGCGAGCCCGGGTAGGCGGTGGCGCCGCCGGCGACGCGGGCGGCGGCGAGGGCGCGGCCGAAGGGGGTGCCCGGGTCGGGCGTCAGCCGGGCGATGCCCGCCGCCGCCTCGCCGGTCTTCGCCGCCTCGGGGGCGGCGAGGTCGTAGAGGCCGCGTCCGGCGTGGGTCTCGACGTAGGAGAGGCCGCGGGGCTTGGTCGTCAGCCGGGCGAGGAGCTCGGCGAGGACGACGTGCTTGTGGACGTCGGCCGGGCCGCCGGCGTGGTAGGCGTGCTGGTAGGAGAGCAAGGCCCTACTCGGCGGCGGCGGCCGGGGCGGGGGTGTAGTTGAGGATCGGCGCCAGCCAGCGCTCGACCTCGGCGACCGGCATGTCCTTGCGGCCGGCGTAGTCCTCGACCTGGTCGCGCTCGACCTGCGCCACCCCGAAGTAGTAGCTGTCGGGATGGGCGAGGTAGAGGCCGGAGACCGAGGAGCCCGGCCACATCGCGAAGCTCTCGGTCAGCTCGACCCCGGTGGCGGCGGTGGCGTCGAGCAGCCGGAACAGCGTCGCCTTCTCGGTGTGGTCGGGCTGGGCCGGGTAGCCGGGCGCCGGGCGGATGCCGCGGTAGGGCTCGGAGACCAGCTCCTCGGGGGTGAAGGCCTCGTCGGCGGCGTAGCCCCAGAGCTCGCGGCGGACGTGCTCGTGCAGGCGCTCGGCGAAGGCCTCGGCGAAGCGGTCGGCGAGCGCCTTGACGAGGATCGAGGAGTAGTCGTCGTTGGCGCGCTCGAAGCGCTCGGCCAGCGCGACCTCCTCGATGCCCGCGGTGACGACGAAGCCGCCGACCCAGTCGGGCCGGCCCTCGGGGGCGACGAAGTCGGCGAGGGCGACGTTCGCCTGCCCGGCGCGCTTGGTCCGCTGCTGGCGGAGGGTGTGGAGGGTGGCGAGGGGCGCGCTCCGGCTCTCGTCGGTGAAGAGGCGGATGTCGTCGCCGACGGCGTTCGCCGGCCAGAAGCCGACGACGGCGCGGGGGCGGAACCATTTCTCGGTGACGATCTGGTCGAGCATCGCCCGGGCGTCGTCGTAGAGCTGGCGGGCGGCGGCCCCCTGCGCGGCGTCGTCGAGGATCGCCGGGAAGCGGCCCTTGAGCTCCCAGGTCTGGAAGAACGGCGTCCAGTCGAAGTAGCGGGCGAGCTCGGCGAGATCCCAGCTGTCGAAGACCCGGGTGCCGGTGAAGCCCGGGCGCGTCGCCGCATGGACGTCCCAGTCGGGGCGGAGCGCGTTGGCGCGGGCGGCGGCCAGCGGCAGGCGCTTCTTCTCGCGCTCGCCGCGGGCGTGGGCCTCGGCGAGCTTGGCGTACTCGTCGCGGACGCCGGCGACGTAGGGGGCCTTGGCCTCGGGCGAGAGCAGCTGGCCGACGACGCCGACCGCGCGGCTCGCGTCGTTGACGTGGACGGTCTGGCCGCGGACGTAGGCCGGGTTTATCTTGACCGCGGTGTGGACGCGGCTCGTCGTCGCCCCGCCGATCAGGAGCGGGATCGAGAAGCCGCTCCGCTCCATCTCGGCGGCGACGTGGACCATCTCGTCGAGCGACGGCGTGATCAGCCCCGAGAGCCCGATGATGTCGACGCCCTCGGTCTTCGCCGTCTCGAGGATCTTCGTCGCCGGCACCATCACCCCGAGGTCGATGATCTCGTAGTTGTTGCAGGCGAGCACGACCCCGACGATGTTCTTGCCGATGTCGTGGACGTCGCCCTTGACCGTCGCCATCAGGATCCGGCCAGCACTCTGGCGCCCGCCGGCGCCGCCGTTCGCCGCCTTCTCCGCCTCCATCCAGGGCAGCAGGTGGGCCACCGCCTGCTTCATCACCCGGGCGGACTTGACCACCTGCGGCAGGAACATCTTGCCCGAGCCGAAGAGGTCGCCGACGACGTTCATCCCCGCCATCAGCGGGCCCTCGATGACGTGCAGCGGCCGCTCGGCGGCGAGGCGCGCCTCCTCGGTGTCGCCGTCGATGAACTCGGTGATGCCGTTGACGAGGGCGTGCTCCAGCCGCTTCTCGACCGGCCACTCGCGCCAGGCGAGGTCGCGCTCCTTCGCTTCCTTGCCGGCGGCGCCCTTGAAGCGTTCGGCGATGGCGAGCAGGCGCTCGGTGGCGGTGCCCTCGCCCTTCGGCGCGCGGTTGAGGATGACGTCCTCGCAGGCCTCGCGGAGCCCGGGCTCGATCGAGTCGTAGACCGCGAGCTGGCCGGCGTTGACGATGCCCATGTCCATGCCGGCCTGGATGGCATGGTAGAGGAAGACCGCGTGCATCGCCTCGCGCACCGGCTCGTTGCCGCGGAACGAGAACGAGAGGTTGGAGACCCCGCCCGAGACGTGGACGTGGGGGAGCGTCGCCTTGATGCGGCGCGTCGCCTCGATGAAGTCGACGCCGTAGTTGTCGTGCTCCTCGATGCCGGTGGCGATGGCGAAGATGTTGGGGTCGAAGACGATGTCCTCGGGCGGGAAGCCGATCTCCTCGGTGAGGATGCGATAGGCGCGGGTGCAGATCTCGACCTTGCGCGCCTCGGTGTCGGCCTGGCCCTGCTCGTCGAAGGCCATGACGACGACCGCCGCCCCGTACATCCGGCAGAGCCGCGCGTGGTGGCGGAAGGCGTCCTCGCCCTCCTTCATCGAGATCGAGTTGACGATCGGCTTGCCCTGGACGCACTTGAGCCCGGCCTCGATCACCTCCCACTTCGAGGAGTCGATCATCAAGGGCACCCGGGCGATGTCGGGCTCGGAGGCGACGAGGTTGAGGAAGTCGGTCATCGCCGCGACCGAGTCGATCAGGCCCTCGTCCATGTTGACGTCGATGACCTGGGCGCCGTTCTCGACCTGGTCGCGGGCGACGGCGAGCGCGGCGGGATAGTCGCCGGCGGTGATGAGCTTGCGGAAGCGCGCCGAGCCGGTGACGTTGGTGCGCTCGCCGACGTTGACGAAGGGGATCTCCTTCGTGAGCGTGAACGGCTCGAGCCCGGAGAGCCGCATCAGCGGCGCCTTCTCGGGGATGGCGCGCGGCGGGTACTTGGCGACGACTTCGGCGATGGCGCGGATGTGCTCGGGCGTGGTGCCGCAGCAGCCGCCGACGACGTTGACGAGGCCCTCGCGGGCGAACTCCTCGATCTGCCGCGCCATGAACTCCGGGCTCTCGTCGTACTGCCCGAACTCGTTCGGCAGCCCGGCGTTCGGGTAGGCGCAGGTGAAGGTGTCGGCGACGTCCGAGATCTCGGCGAGGTGCGCCCGCATCGCGTCGGCGCCGAGCGCGCAGTTGAGCCCGATGGTGAACGGCCGGGCATGGCGCACCGAGTGCCAGAAGGCGGTCGGCGTCTGCCCCGACAGCGTCCGCCCCGAGAGGTCGGTGATCGTGCCCGAGATCATCACCGGCAGGTCGACGCCCTTCTCGGCGAAGATCTCCTCGCAGGCGAAGATCGCCGCCTTGGCGTTCAGCGTGTCGAAGATCGTCTCGATCAGGATCAGGTCGGCGCCGCCGTCGATCAGCCCGCGGAGCTGCTCGCCGTAGGCGAGGCGCAGGTCGTCGAAGCTGACGGCGCGGAAGCCGGGGTCGTTGACGTCGGGCGAAAGCGAGGCGGTGCGGTTGGTCGGCCCGAGCGCGCCGGCGACGAAGCGGCGCCTGCCGTCCTGGCGCTCTGCGCGGTCGCAGGCCCGCCGCGCGATCTCGGCGCCGGCCCGGTTGAGGTCGTAGACCCGCTCCTGCATCGCGTAGTCGGCCTGGGCGATCACCGTCGAGGAGAAGGTGTTGGTCTCGACGATGTCGGCCCCGGCGATGGCGTAGCGGTAGTGGATCTCCTCGATCGCCTCCGGCTGGGTGAGGACGAGGAGGTCGTTGTTGCCCTGCTGGGGGTGGCCGTGGGCGCAACAGGCGCCGTGGCCGGTGAAGTCGTCCTCCTTGAACCCGAGCCCCTGGATCTGCGTGCCCATGGCGCCGTCGAGGATGAGGATGCGCTCGCGCGCCGCCGCCGCGAGCGCGGTCCGCGCGTTGCCGGAATTCGTTCCGCCTGCCATCTGTTTCCGCCTCGGTTCGGTTCGCGCCCCATATAGGCGGATCTTGGCGCGGGGGCCAGCCCGCGGACCCTTTGCTCCCGGTCCGCGCTCATGTACTGACGGACAGGCGGCGGCGGAGGGGGACGATGACCGACGCGGAGTTCTGGCAGATCGAGCGCGAGCTCTGGCTCGGGGGGCCCGAGGTGTTCCGGCGCTGGGTGGCGCGGGAGTGCCTGATGGTGTTCCCCGACCCGGTCGGCATCCTCTCCGGCCCGACCGTGATCGAGAGCATCGCGCCCGGTCCGCGCTGGCAGGCGGTGAACTTTTCGGTGACCGCCGTCCGCCGCCTCGGCGCCGAGGTCGCCGTCCTCGCCTACCGGGTCGAGGCGACGCGGCCGAACGGCGTCCCCTACGCCGCCTTCTGCAGCACGACCTACGTGCAGCAGGCCGGCGACTGGTGGCTGATGCAGCACCAGCAGACCCCGTCCTGAGAGAGGAGACCGAGATGACCCTCGAGGTTCTGCGCCGCGGCGGCGTCGCCGTGGTGACCGGCGGCGCGTCTGGGATCGGGCTGGCCGCGGCGAAGGCCTTCGCCGCCCGCGCCATGCGCGTCGCCATCGCCGATCTCGGCGCCGACCGCCTCGCCGCGGCGGCCGCCGAGATCGCCGCGGCGGGCGGCGGCGACGCCGGGGCGGTGATGACGGCCGAGGTCGACGTCGCCGACGCCGTGGCCGTGCGCGACTTCGCCCAGGCGGTGCGCGACCGCTTCGGCGGACCCGACCTCCTGATGAACAACGCCGGGATCGAGCCGTCGAGCTCCTGCCTCGCCGCCGACAACTGGCAGCGGGTGCTCGCGGTCAACCTCGGCGGCGTCGTCAACGGGGTGCAGGCGTTCGTGCCGGGGATGGTCGATCGCGGCGAGCCCGGGGTCGTCATCAACACCGGCTCGAAGCAGGGGATCACCACCCCGCCCGGCAATCCCGCCTACAACGTCTCGAAGGCGGGGCTCAAGGCCTTCACCGAGGCGCTCGCCCACGAGCTCCGCAACCTCCCCGGCGCCCGGGTGACCGCACACCTCCTGATCCCGGGCTTCGTCTTCACCGGCCTTACCCGCCGCGACCGCACCGAGAAGCCGGCCGCCGCGTGGACGCCCGAGGAGACCGTCGACTTCATGCTCGAGCGCCTCGCGGCCGGCGACTTCTACATCCTCTGCCCGGACAACGACGTGTCCCGCGCCCTCGACGAGCGCCGCATCCTCTGGGCGGCGGGCGACGTCGTCGAGAACCGCCCGGCGCTGTCGCGCTGGCACCCCGACCACGCCGACGCCTTCGCCGCCTTCGTCCGCGGCGCGGGCTGACGCCCCTCTCACGGCACCGGCGGTGCCGGCGGCCGGGCGGCGTGGTGCTCGCGGTGGATGACGTAGAGGCCGGCGGCGATGGTGACGACGATGCCGGCGGCGGCGAGGCCGTTCGGGAGGTCGCCGAACACCAGCCAGCCGACGAACGTCGCGCAGGGGAGCTCGAAGTACTGCATCGGGGCGAGGGTGCTCGACGGGGCGAAGCGCAGCGCGAAGGTCATTACCAGGTGCGCGGCGGTGCCGAGGAGCCCGAGGAGCCCGAGGAGCGCCCAGTCGCTCCCGGCGAGCGCCACCGGCGACAGGTCGGGCCAGCCGCGCCCGGCGGCGACGAGGACGAGGGGCGCGAGGAACCCGACCGCGACGAGCCCGCTCGCCGCCTGAAGCGCGATCGGATCGGTCTCGCGGGCGATCACCCGCGTCACCAGCATGAACAGCGAGAAGAGCACCGCCGTGGCGAGCGGCAGCAGCGCCGGCGTCCCGACCGCGGCGAAGCTCGGCTGGACGACCATGAGCGTGCCGGCGAAGCCGACGGCACAGGCGGCGAGCCGGTGCGGGCCGACGTGCTCGCCGGAGAGGCGGCCGAGGACGAGGAGGATGAACGGCATCACGAACGAGATCGCCACCGCGTCCGCCATCGGCAGGAAGCGCAGCGACGCGAAGAAGGCGCCGAGCGCGAGGACGTGGAGGACGGTGCGCAGCGCGGTCAGCCACCAGATCCGCGGCGCGAGGGCGAGCGCGCCCGGCGACGCGAGGAGGAGGGGCACGGCGAGCCCCGCCTGGACGCCGTAGCGGGCGAGGAGAAGGACGGCGAGGGGCAGGGCGCCGAGGAGCTTGCCGATGGCGTCGCCGAGCGGCGCGAGGACGCAGAAGACGACGACGAGGAGCACGCCGAGGAGCGGGCGGTCGCCCGGCACGGCCGGCGCGGCGGCGGTCAAGGTGGTCCTCCCGGGGGTTGGCGCGCCTCAGGCGCGCTCGACGTATTCCATGCTCTCGGTCGACACGACGACGGCCTCGCCCTCGCCGACGAAGGGCGGGATCATGATGCGCACGCCGTTGTCGAGGA
>CAZEGY010000021.1:15440-18296 GCA_964511815.1 uncultured Rhodovulum sp. | reverse complement strand
AGCGCGCAGGCGAAGACCGCCGGGTGGTGGCACTTGAGCCACGCCGAGGCGTAGACGAGGTAGGCGAAGCTCGCCGCATGGCTCTCGGGGAAGCCGTAGGAGCCGAAGCCCTCGATCTGGGAGAAGCAGCGCTCGGCGAAGTCCCTGTCGTAGCGGTTCGCCGCCATGCCCGCGAGGAAGCGCTCGCGGAAGGTATGGATGGTGCCGACGTTCTTGAACGTCGCGAGCGAGCGCCGCAGCCGGTCGGCCTCCTCGGGGGAGAAGCCGGCGCCGATGATGGCGATCTGCATCGCCTGCTCCTGGAAGAGCGGCACGCCGAGGGTCTTGCCGAGGACCGCGCCGAGGGCGTCGGAGGGGAAGGTGACCGCCTCCTCCTTGTTGCGCCGGCGCAGGTAGGGATGGACCATGTCGCCCTGGATCGGGCCGGGGCGGACGATCGCGACCTCGATGACGAGGTCGTAGAAGGTGCGCGGCTTCATCCGCGGCAGGAAGCTCATCTGGGCGCGGCTCTCGACCTGGAAGACCCCGAGGCTGTCGGCGCGGCAGAGCATGTCGTAGACCGCCGGGTCGTCGGGGGGCAGGGTCGCGAGGGTATGGCGCTGGCCGGTGTGGGCGGCGAGGAGGTCGAGGGCCTTGCGGATGCAGGTGAGCATCCCGAGGGCGAGGACGTCGACCTTGAGGATGCCGAGGGTGTCGATGTCGTCCTTGTCCCAGGCGATGACGGTGCGGTCCTCCATCGCGGCGTTCTCGACCGGCACGAGCTCGTCGAGGCGGCCGTCGGTGATGACGAAGCCGCCGACGTGCTGGGAGAGGTGGCGCGGGAAGCCGACGATCTCGTCGACGAGCTCGAGGGTCAGGGCGAGGCGGCGGTCGGTCGGGTCGAGGCCGAGCTCCTTCACCCGCTCGACCGGCAGGCTGCCGCCCCCCCAGCCCCAGATCTGGGAGGAGAGCGCGGCGACGGTGTCGCGGGAGAGGCCCATCGCCGTGCCGACCTCGCGGATCGCCCGCTTGCCGCGGTAGTGGATGACGGTGGCGCAGAGGCCGGCGCGGTGGCGGCCGTACTTCTCGTAGATGTGCTGGATCACCTCCTCGCGGCGTTCGTGCTCGAAGTCGACGTCGATGTCGGGGGGCTCGTCGCGGGCCTCGGAGACGAAGCGCTCGAAGACCATCGTCCCGACCTCGGGCGAGACCGCGGTGATGCCGAGGGCGTAGCAGACGACCGAGTTCGCCGCCGATCCCCGGCCCTGGCAGAGGATGCCCTCGCCGCGGGCGTACGCGACGACGTCGCCGACGGTGAGGAAGTAGGGGGCGTAGCCGAGCCGGCCGATGAGGGCGAGCTCGTGGGCGGCCTGGGCCGCGGCCTTCGCGGGCACGCCGCGGGGGTAGCGGCGTCTCAGGCCCTCGGTGGTCAGGCGTTCGAGGCGGGCCTGGGGGTCCTCGCCCTCCCAGACCTCCTTCGGGTACTCGTAGCGGAGCTCGTCGAGGCGGAAGGTGCAGCTCTCGGCGATCTCGCCCGCGCGGTGGACGGCCGCCTCGTGGCCGGCGAAGAGGCGGAGCATCGCGGCCTCGCAGCGCAGGTGGCGCTCGGCGTTCTGGAGGGCGGCGCGGCCGAGGGTGTCGATGCGGCGGCCGGTGCGGATGCAGGTCAGCACGTCGACGAGCCGCCGGCGGCCGGGGTCGTGCATGATCGGCTCGGCCGTGGCGACGAGCGGCAGGCCGAGGGCCTGCGCCAGCCGGGCGGCGCGGGCGAGGCGCGGCCGGTCCTCGCCGTCGTAGCGCGGGCTCGCGGCGAGGTGGGCGTGGCGGTGGGCGCGGGCGAAGGCGCGGGCGTCGGGGAGCCAGGGGCGGAGGTCGCGGCCCGGCGGCAGGTGGAGGAGGAGGGCGAGCGCGGTCATGTCGCCGTCCGCGGTGAGGTCGGCGAGGCGAAGCTCGCAATTACCCTTGGTGGTGCGCCGGGCGCCGAGGGTGAGCAGGCGGCAGAGGCGGGCCCAGCCGGCGCGGTTCCGCGGCAGCGCGGTGACCTCGAGGCCTCCCGCGCCTCCGGTGGCGAGGCAGAGCCGGGCGGCGGGGACGAGCCGCGGCACCGGAGCGCCGGCGCGGGCGAGCTCGCGGAGGGCATGGAGGGCGCGGACGAGGCCGGCGACGGAGTTGCGGTCGGCGATGGCGAAGGCGGGGAGGCCGAGCTCGGCGGCGCGCAGGGCATGCTCGTGGGGATGGCTGCCGCCGGTGAGGAAGGTGAAGTTCGAGGTGATGGCGAGCTCGGCGAAGGCCACGGGCGCAGCTTTCCGACGGATCAGGCGGGCGCGAGGACGGGGAACGGCCGCCGGGACGATGCCGTTGCCGTGCCGCGATCGCCGGAGCCTCCCCGGGGCCGGCGTCCGGCGGGGCTGCGACGAATGCGCCGGCTCGGGTTCAGATTCGCGCCGCGCGTGCTATTCTTGTCGAAAACCGATCGAAGAGGAGGAACCCGATGAGCATCGTCCAGATCGACGACTACGCCCGCCAGCTCTACTCGGCGCACGGCGACCGCGCCGAGTACGAGGCGGCCCAGAAGGCCAAGGACTGCGCCGCCAAGGGCGACGCCGAGACCGCCGAGCAGTGGCGGCAGGTGCGCGAGGCGATCCGCGTCCTGCGCGGGCCGAACGTCAGCTAGGACCGGACGCCCCCGGACGGCCCCCGAAGCCGGCCGGCCGCCCCGCCGCGGCCGGCGGAGGCGGCGCGGCAGCGTCGCGCGCGGGAATGCCGGGCGCCCGCGCCGCCGCGGCAGCGGCATCGCGGGTGTCGACCGGGCGGCCCCAGCCGGTCGCGCGGCGCCCGGCGCGGCGCGGGCGGGAGCCGAGGGCGGAGCGGCCGGGG
>CAZEGY010000021.1:0-15340 GCA_964511815.1 uncultured Rhodovulum sp. | reverse complement strand
GGGCGGTCATGGATAGAGGCCGTGGGCGAACCAGCCCGGGGCGGTCTCGCCGCCCCGGGCCGCGTAGATCCAGAGCCGCGTGCCCTCCCCGGTCTCGACGCGCCAGTAGTCGCGGGGGCCGGAGCGCCAGGCCGGATCGTCGAGCCACCACTCCGGGGCGATGCGCTCGGGGCCGAAGGCGGCCGTGCGCCGCCGCGTCCGGCGCCGCCAGACGAAGGTGGCGGGCGGGGTCTCGCCGGGGATCGCATCGAGGGTGCCGCCTTCGGGCGGGGCCAGGGGCTCGGGCGGGAAGATCAGGATCGGCCGCGGTGCCGCCGGGGCGGGCCAGCCGGCCGCCGGCGAGGTGAAGGCGGCGGCCATCTCGGTCGCGGCCTTCTCGGGCAGGTGGCTCTCCGCCGGGTGAAGGCGGACGAGGGTCTCGAGGCCGAGGCGGGCACCGATCCGGCCGAGGAGGTCGCCGAAGGCCGCGGTCTCGCCGGTTTCCACAGCGGTCCCCGGTCCCTGCGCCCCGGTCTCGGCCGCTGTCTCGGTTTCGGGGAACTCGAGGCGCATCGCCTCGATGCCGAAGCCCGCGTCGATCTCGCCGAGACGCAGAGCGAGGACGGCGCGGATCGTCTCCGGCCGGGCGGTGGCCCGGGCGAGGCCGGCCTCGCGGACCTCGGCGCGGCCGTCGGTGCGCACGAGGACGAGGCGCACCCGCCGGGCGCCGCGGCCGGCGGCGGCGAGACGGGCGCAGAGCGGCGGCAGCAGGCGGTCGAGGCCGGCGAGGACGTCCGTCTCGCGACCGATGGGCTCGGGGAAGCTCAGGCGCAGGGCGTAGACCGGCGCCGGCCGCGCCGGCGACACCGGCTCGGGGACGCGGCCGAGGGCCTGGTCGAGGCGCCGGCCGACGCCCGGCCCGACGCGGCGGGCGAGATCGGCCCGGGGGAGCGCGACGACGTCGAGAATGCGGCGGAGGCCGAGGGCGCGGAGCGTCGCCTCCTCCTCGGGCGCGAGGCGGAGGGCCGCGACCGGCAGCGGCCCGAGGGCGGCGAGGGTCTCGCCGGCGGGCACGATCCGGCAGCCCGCCCCCAAGCCCGGGCCGAGGCCCGGCCCGCAGCCCGAGCCATCGTCGGCCCGCGGCGGCGGCGGGCCGTTCCGCTCCCAGCCGCGCTTCCCGGCCCGGGAGCGGGTGGCGCGGGCCTCCTGGTCGATGGCGTCCCCGGCGTGGCGGGAGAAGCCGTCCGTCCCGGCGTAGCGGGCAACCGCCCAGGCGGCGCCCAGGGTGTCGGCGAGGCCGAGGCGGAGCGAGAGGCCGAAGGCCGCCGCCTCGGCCGCGACCCGCGCGGCGAGGGCGGCCTCGCCGCCGAAGAGCCGGGTGCAGCCGGTGACCTCGAGGACGAGGCCGTCGTCGGCCTCCGCCACCCACGGGGTGAAGCGCCCGGCCCAGCGGCGGAGGGCGGCGCGGAAGACCCCGGTCGCGTGCGGATCCTCGGGGCGGGTGACGAGGGCCGGGCAGATGGCGCGGGCGTCGCCGAGCGCCATGCCGGGGCGGAGGCCCGGGGCCTCGGCCGCCCGCGACAGGCTCGCGAGGACGAGGGCGCCGCGGCGGTCGGCGACCACCGCGACCGGCCGGTCGGCGAGGTCGGGCTCGGCGCGCAGCACGCGCTCGGCGGCGAGCCGGGGAAACCAGAGCGAAAGGATGCGGCGGCGGGACATGGGCGGTCGGCGACTCGGGTGGAGATGTTCTCGTTACGTTCGCATGGTATGCCCCTCGGCCGGAGAGTCGAGTCCCGTTTTTTGCCGCTTTACCCGGCAGTCGCCGGCCGATAGGCAGGCGCTTCCTCCCCGCAGCGACCGTGCCCCGTGCCCCCTCGCCTCCTTCCCCTGCAGATGGTCTTCGCGCTGAACGCGCTCGGCCTCGCGACGTGGTTCCCGCGCATTCCCGACGTCAAGCAGGCGCTCGGGCTCGACGTGCTGACCCTCGCCTTCTGCCTGTTCGCGATGCCGGTCGGGACGATGACGGGCTTTCTCGCCGTGCCGCGGATCATCGCCGCGCTCGGCACGCGGGCGACGGCGCGCTGGGGCGGCTCGGCGTTCCTCCTCGCCTTCGTCGGCCCCGCCCTCGCCCCCGACGCGGTGACGCTCGGGCTCGCGCTCCTCGCCTGCGGGCTGACGATCGCGACGATCGAGGTGTCGATGAACGCCAAGGCGAGCCAGACCGAGCGGGTGGTCGGGCGGCGGATCATGACGCAGTGCCACGCCTTCTGGAGCTTCGGCACCGTCGCCGGCGCGCTCGTCGCCGGGGCCTTCGCGCAGGCGGGCGTCGGCTTTCTCGGCCAGCAGCTCGTCCTCGCGCCGGCCTTCGCGGTCGCGTCGTTCCTCTTCGCCGGCCGGCTGATCGCCGACGACCCCGCCCCGGCCGCCCCCGTCGCCGCCCGGGACGCCGCCGAGCGGCGCCGCGGCTTCGCGCTGCCGCCGCGGGCGCTGCTCCTCCTCTGCCTCGTGCCGCTCGGGGCGCTCCTCGTCGAGGGCGGGATGATGGAGTGGTCGGCACTGCTCCTGCGCGAATGGAAGGGCGCGAGCCCGTTCGCCACCGCCGCGATCTTCTCGCTCTTCGCCGTGGCGATGGCCTTCGCCCGCCTCGCCGGCGACCGGCTCGCCGAGGCGTGGGGGCCGCGGGCGGTCATCCTGCGCTCGGGCGCGCTGATGGCGCTCGGCATCGTCGCCTTCGCCTTCGCGCCGTCGCTCTCGGTCGCGGTTCCCGCCGCCGCCGCGGTCGGCGCGGGCTGCGGCAACATCTACCCGCTGACGATGTCGATGATCGGCCGGTTGCCCGGGCCGCGGCCGGAGAAGAACGTCGCCACCCTCGCGCTCGTCGCCTTCACCGCCTTCCTGATCGCGCCGCCGCTGATCGGCGCCGTCGCCCACGCCATCGGGCTGCCGTGGGCGCTGGCGCTCCTCGGCCCGCTCGGGGTGGCGCCGCTCGTCTTCCTCGCGCGGCCGGGGCCGGCGTCTCAGCCGCAGTAGACACGGGTGATGAGGTCGTTCTTGTCGACGGTGACGTTCACCCGCTCGGCGCGGTAGTCCATCGTCGCGGGCGTCGTCGGGAAGAGGACGCGCGCGCCCTCGGGCAGGTCGACGTCGTTCAGCACGTCGACGCGCTGGCCGACCCAGTCCTGGTGATCGGAGGCCCGGCAGGCGTCGTCGCCCGCGAGACCGCCGGCGCCGGTCCCGCCCATCTCGGCGCAGGCGCCGAGGGTCAGCGCGAGGCCGAAACCGAGGCCGATCGTGCGGAAGTCGCTCATGGGTTCCTCCCTCTGCTGGCGGGCACGGAATCACGGCAGGCAAGGGTTTGCAAGCGGCAACGGGCGGATGACCGGCGGCCGACAGGGGGCCGACAGGGGGCCGACCGCCGGATGACCTCGACAGCCGGGGCGCGATCCGGCAAAGAACCGTACCGGAGGACGCGCATGGCCGAGAAGCCCCCGATCCTGTTCCTGCACGGCGCCTTCGCCGGGCCCGAGGTCTGGACGCGGTTCGTCGCGCCGTGGTTCGCGGCGCGCGGCCACACCGTACTCGCGCCGCGCCTCGGGGTGCCGCTCCTGCCCGGCGCGCGGCTCCGCGACTACGTCCGCCGCGCCCGCGACGCCGCCGACGGCCTCGCGGCGCCGCCCGTCGTCGTCGGCCACTCCCTCGGCGGCCTCGTCGCCCAGCACCTCGCCGCGGCGCGCCCGGTCGCCGGCGTCGTCCTCGTCGCCTCGCCCGGGCCCTGCGGCCTCGCGCCGTCGCTCTGGCAGCTCTCCGCCCGCGCCCCGGGGGTGCTCGCGAGCCTGCTCGTCACCCAGGCCGGCGGCGGAATGCTCCTCGGCCCCGAGGCGATCCGCCAGGCGCTCTTCACCGAGACCACCCCCGACGCGTGGATCCGCGGCCTCGACGTGCCCTTCACCCGGGAGAGCCCGCTCGCGCTCCTCGACGGGCTGACCTGGGACCTGCCGGCGTGGTTCCTCGCCCGCCGCCAGCCGACGCTCGCCATCCTCGGCGACCGCGACGCCTTCGTGCCGATCACCGACCTCTGGTCGATCGCCCTCGCCTATTCCGCCGAGACCGAGCTCGTCCGCGGCGCCGCCCACGGCCTGCCGCTCGACCCGCACTGGAAGAGCCTCGCCTGGCGGATCAACGCCTGGATCGACGAGCGCCGCGTCGGCGCCGGGGCGGAGCCGCTCACGGTTCGCCAGGCATGATCTCCGCGACCAATACGCAACACTCCGCCCATACTGCGGCGCGGCCGGCGCTTTCCGGTTGAAATCGGTTAACGCGCGCGCGACAGTCCGCCGCATCGTAGCAGTCTGTCGGCGGTAACCGGGCGCATGAGCGGCCTCGACCTTGTCGTGGGGTGGCGGGAAGTCGGCGGGGCAGCGCTCGCTGCGGCTTTTCTCGCCCTGCTCTTCTGCGTCCTGCTCGTCGCCACCCGGCGCTGGCACGGGGCGCTGACCAACGACGGCACCGTCGGCGTCCAGAAGTTCCACCGGGTTCCGACCCCGCGCATCGGCGGGCTCGCCATCGCCCTCGCCTACGTCTGCGTCTGGCCGGTCCTGCCCGAGACGCTGCGCCCGACGTGGCTCGCGATCGGGCTCGCCGGCATCCCGGCGTTCGCCGCCGGCATCGCCGAGGACGTCACCCGCAAGGTCGGGGTCAAGTGGCGGCTCCTCGCGACGATGGGCTCGGGGGTGATCTTCGCGCTCCTGACCGGCTACACCATGCACGAGGTCAACCTGCCCGGGGTCGACTGGCTGCTCTCCTTCTACCTCTGCGCGCTCCTGTTCACCGGCTTCGCGATGGGCGGCGTCGCCAACGCGGTCAACATCATCGACGGCTTCAACGGCCTCGCCTCGGGCTCGCTCATCATCATGCTCGCCGCCTTCGCGTACGTGGCGGCGGCGGTCGGCGACGGGCTGGTCTTCGGGCTCGCCGTCGTCTACGCCGGGCTCGTCCTCGGGTTCTTCCTCGTCAATTTCCCCCTCGGCAAGATCTTCCTCGGCGACGGCGGCGCCTATTTCGCCGGGTTCCTCCTCGCCGCGCTCGGGGTGCTGCTGCCGATGCGCAATCCCGAGGTCTCGGCGTGGACGGCGATCCTGATCTGCGCCTATCCGGTGATCGAGACCCTCGCCTCGATGCGCCGCAAGTCCCGCCGCGACGGGCACAGCGTCGGCCAGCCCGACCGCGTGCACTTCCACATGCTCGCCCACCGCCGCTACGCCCGCCGCATCGTCCGGGCGCCGCGGCCGGCGCACCTGCGCAATCCCGCGACGAGCCTCGTCACCTGGCTCCTGCCGCTTCTCACCGCGGTTTTCGCCGCCATCGCCTACGACAGCGTCGTCGGCTGCGCCTTCTTCTTCTTCGTCACCGTTTTCATCTATGGACAGGTTTACCGCATCATGTCGCTCAACGCCCCCAACCTCCCCCTCGGGCTCGCGCGCCTGCTCTGAAGGCGCACCACGGCTCACGAAAGATGACCAGGTGTTTCCGCGGGAGCGCGGCGCCGCGCCGGGAGCGCGAGCGGATGCCCCTCCCCTCCGCACCGCCCTTGCCAGGCGCGCGAAAAGGCGGCACACCGCCGACCTTGCCGACCCGCGCGCAACTCCCCTGTTGTCGGCATCGTTGACTGTGCGTAATGAGCGAAACGGGCAGGTGAGCCAGATGCAGCAGGACGATATCCCGACGTTCCATGTCGGGATCATCATGGACGGCAACGGCCGCTGGGCGTCCGCGCACGGACTCGACCGCCTCCAGGGCCACGCCCGCGGCGCCCGCCGCGTCACCGAGATCGTCCGGGCCTGCCCCGACCTCGGGATCACCCACCTGACCCTCTACGCCTTCTCGACCGAGAACTGGCAGCGCCCGCTCGCCGAGGTCGAGGGGCTGATGCGGATCTTCGGCACCTACATCCGCTCCAAGATGGACGGCCTCCGCCGTCACGACGTCCGCGTCCGCTTCATCGGCATGCGCCACCGCGTCCCGCCGCACCTGCGGGCGCTGATGGAGGCACTCGAGGCCGCGACCCGCGGCTGCCGCGGGCTCGAGCTCTCGATCGCCATCGACTACGGCGGCCGCGACGAGCTGACCCGCGCGGTTCGCGGCCTCTCCGCGCGGGTCGCCGCCGGGGCGCTCGCGCCCGAGGCGATCGCCGAGGAGACCCTCGGGGCGGCGCTCGACACCGGCGCCCTCCCCGACCCCGACCTGATCGTGCGCACGTCGGGCGAGCTCAGGATCTCGAACTTCCTGCTGTGGCAGGCCGCCTACGCCGAGTACGAGTTCGTGCCGGTCCCGTGGCCCGACTTCTCGGTCGACGAACTCGCCCGCGTCGTCGACGGCTTCCGCCTCCGCGACCGGCGCTACGGCGCGATCGAGCCGGCTCCGGCCACCTCGCGCTCCTGACCGCCGCTACCGGCGCGGGCTCGCGGCGACGAACGCGGCGAAGCCGTCGAGGTAGCCGGCGAGCCGCTTGCGCATCGCCTCGTCGACGAGCGTGCCGTCGCCGTCGAACGCGCTCCGCGCCCGCGTCAGCATGAGCCGCCCGCCGAACCACGGGTTCGTCCCGAGCGTCCGCAGCACCGGCAGCCAGGCGGACTGGCTGAGGATCGTCCCGAACGCTCCCGGCGAGGCCCCGATCAGCCCCACCGGCAGGCCGCCGAAGACCCGCGCGATGTCGCCGTCGGGCCGCGACAGCCAGTCGACGGCGTTCTTGAACACCCCCGGCACGCTGTTGTTGTACTCCGGCGTCACCATCAGCAGCCCGTCGGCGGCCGCGATCGCGTCCTTGAGCGCCGCGACGGCCGCGGGGATGCCGTCGGACGCCTCGACGTCGGCGTCGTAGAGCGGGATGCCGTGGACGGTGTGCGGCCGGATCTCGACCCCGTCCGGCGCGAGGGCGGCCGCGGCGTGCAGCAGCGCGGTATTCCACGACCCGCGCCGGAGGCTTCCGGAAAGGCCGACGATCGTCGCCATGAAGGATCCCTCGCTGCAACTCCGCCGCGAGGTCAGCACGCCGACACGCGGGCGGTCAAGCGCCCCGATGACACCGGCGATGGCACTGGCGATGGCCTTGGCGGCAACGGCAAGAGGCGGCCGCCGCGACTGCGGCGACCGCCTCTGCCGGCGTGCGAGCGGGATAGGTCAAGTCCCGGTCGCTGGTACGGTCCGAGTGGGTTCACGCAAGGCAGGTCGCGACCTGCCCCGGCTCACTGCTCGGCCGTGTACGCGGGCCGGCCTTCGAGCGCGTCCGGGGTGAGGTCGGTCTGGACGACGTACGTCCCCGCCTCGTCCTGGAGCACCTCGAACTCGTCCGGCGTCAGCAGCACCTGCTCGCTGCCGAAGCCGAGGAAGCCACCGAACGTCGCGACGACGCTCTCCATCTGGCCGTCCGGTCCCATCAGCACGTCGTCGATCGCGGCGAGGTTCTCGCCGTCGCGGGTCTGGATGCTGGCGCCGATGAGGCTGTCGACGGAGATGTCGGCGGTGGCGACGGGGGTCAGGATCCGCTCCATCGCCGGGTCCATCGCCGGGTCGGGCTCGGTCATCATGGTGCCGGGCGCCGCCGGGTCGGCGGCCGGTTCCTGGGCCATCTCGGTCGCGGGATCCGCCGGCACGGCCGGGGCCTCGGCGGCGGGGGCATCGGGCTCCTGGACCAGCGGGTCGGCGGCTTCCTGGGCGAGCGCGGCGAAGCCGAGCGTGCTGGCGATGGCGGTGGATGCGAAGAAGGTCTTCAGCATGGCCTTTCGTCTCCTCTTTTCCCGGGGCCCGACCCCGTCCCCGGTTCGGGGCCGGGGCGGCTGGCGCCGGCGTGTTACGAGAGAAGAACGACGGTGAGGCGGCGGAGGTTCCCGGATTTTTTTCGCCAGGAGCCGGGGAGGCGCCCATCGGCCGGTCCGCGCGGCGGTCAGCCCGAGGTCACGCCGCGGGCCGGCAGCGCCGAAAAGGCGGCGACGAGGGCGGCGGCGGCGTAGGGCTTGCCCACCACCGGAACCGCCTCGGCGCCCGGCGCGAGGTCGGACGCCCGGCCGTAGCCGCTCGTGAAGATGAACGGCACGCCGCGGGCCATCAGGTCGAGCGCGAGCGCGTCGCTGCGCCCCGCGCCGATGCGGATGTCGAGCACCGCGGCGTCGATGCGCTCGCTGCCGACGAGGGCCTCGGCGTCGGCGAGGGTGTGGGCGACGAGCACCGTTTCCGCCCCGAGGGCGAGCAGCATGTCCTCCGCGTCGATCGAGATCAGCGCGTCGTCCTCGAGCAGAAGGATGCGGGTATCCCGCAGGTCCATGGGCGTCGTACTCCGTCGGGGCAGCATGCGGACTTCGGTAGCGGGCATCTGCCGGCGTCGCGCGGGGAGAGGGGAGCACGGTCCGGCCCTCGCGCCCTCCACGAAGCGACGCGCCGCCGGCCGACCGCGATCGTCTTTGCCACACTTCGCCGCGAAGGGCATCACCAAAATCGGACCCCGCGCGGACCTCGCGCCGCGCCCCGCCGCACCGGCGATCGGTCCGCTGCCAACCTCTCACGCCGCGGCCAGGCGGTCGGCGGGAAAGGCGAGGGTGTAGACGATGCCCTCCGGCCGGAAGTCGAGCGCCGCCTCGCCGCCGAGCGAGGCGCCGGTCAGGCGTTCGAGCAGGATGCGCCCGAAGCCGCTCCGCGCCGGCGGCGCGACCTCGGGACCGCCCGCCTCGCGCCATTCGAGCCGCACCGTCCCGTCCGCGAGCTCCCAACGCACCGACACCGTCCCCCCCGGCACCGACAGCGCCCCGTGGCGCGCGGCGTTGGTCGTCAGCTCGTGGAACGCGAGGCCGAGGCTCTGGGCGGTGTCCGGCGACAGGGTCAGGGGCGCGCCCTCGATGCGGATGCCGGGCGCGGCCGGGTCGACGGTCTGCGACAGGCTGGCGGCGAGCAGGTCGCGGATCTCCGCCCCCGACCACGATTCGGCGACGAGGAGGTCGTGGGCGGCGGAGATCGCCCGGAGCCGCGAGGCGAAGTCGTGGATGAAGGTGTCGACGTCGGGGGCCATGCTCGCCGTCTTGCGCGCCATCGCCTGCACGACCGCGAGAAGGTTCTTCGAGCGGTGGGTGAGCTCGCGCATGACGAGACGCATGTGCTGCTCGGTGCGCTGGCGCTCGGTCAGGTCGACGAGGGTGCTGACGAGCCCCGTCACCCTCCCCTCGCCGTCGACCTTGGGCTCGAGGCGGATGTCGAAGAAGCGCGGCTGGCCGGCGAGCGTCAGCTGAAGCTCCAGCGCCTCGCGGACGTTGCTCTCGACGACCTGGCGCTTCGCCGGGCCGAGCCGGCGGAGATCGCCGGCGGGGAAGACGTCCTCGTCGGTCCGGTCGAGGAAGTCGTCGGCGCCGGTGCCGTGGGGCGGGTTGTGGACGAAGGTGTAGCGCAGGGCGCGGTCCTGCTCGAAGACGCTGATCTGGGAGTTCTCGAGCGCGAGCTCGAAGCGGTGGTAGGCGCTCGCCACCTGCCCGGCCATCGAGGCGAGGCGCACGTCGAAGAGCCGCTTGTCGGTCACGTCGAGGGCGGTGCACAGCACCCCGTCGATCCTCCCGAGCGGGTCGCGCGTCGGCGTGCACAGGAGGTCGTAGTAGCGGATCTCGCCGGTCGCCGAGGTCACCGAAAGCGGCCCGCTCGCCGACTGGCCGGTCTCGATCACCTCGCGGGCGAGGTCACCGGCCGCCGCCGGGGTCGTGCCGGGGTCGGCCGCGCCGGGCGCGTCGGGGGTCAGCCCCGGCCGCGGGTTGTGGATCCAGGTGAAGCCGAGATCGCGCCCCTGGGTATATACGGTGATGTTCGCCCGGCTGAGGGCGGTCTCGAAGCGTTCGTTCGCGAGCCGGAGCTCGTGGGTGCGCCAGGCGATCGTCGTCTCCAGCGAGGCGTTGGCCTGCGCCAGCGCGGCGTTCGAGCGCGCGAGGTCGCGCGGCGACGGCAGGCGCAGGAGCTTCGGGAGCTGCGGCCAGACGAGGACCGCCGCGCCCATCGACACCGCCGCGGTGACGAGGCGGACCACGGCCTCGGACCGCAGGGTCACGGTGCGCATCGTCACCGCCTGGGAGACGTGGGTGATCGCCGCGACGACGAGGAACGCCACGAGCAGCCACCCGAGCCGCCGCGCCACGCGGGCGAGGTCGCGCCGGCGCCGCAGGAAGACGACCGCCGACGCCGCGATCATCAGGCAGGCGAGCGCGCTGATCGCGCTGCCGACGCCGGCGATCCAGAGCCACAGCTCCGGTGCCCCGCCGGATAGGTTTTCGTTCATGAGACACCCGTGGCAGGGAAGCATTTTCGGAACGCCGCGCCGCGGCCCGCGGTTCCTCGTGGAACCGGCGCCGTGCGGGGGACGTTGACCCCGCGAACCCCAACGAAAGGAACGACGGAAATGAACTGGGATCGCATCGAGGGCAACTGGAAGCAGCTCAAGGGCAAGGTTCGCGAACAGTGGGGCGACCTGACCGACGACGACCTCGACAAGGTCGGCGGCCAGAGGGAACAGCTCGAGGGCCTGATCCAGGAGCGGTACGGCAAGTCGAAGGACGAGGCGAGCCGCGCCGTCGACGACTGGCTCTCCCGCACCTGAGCGCGCCGGCCCCCGTGGCCCACGGCGTGCGCCACGGGGGAGGCCACGGGCACGCGAAAGCGCCCGGTCCCGTCAGGGGCCGGGCGCTTCCGTTCAGGCGGCAAGGGAGGCGGCTGTCCGGAAGAAGAGCGCCTGGCTGATCGTCGCCTTCACCGCGTTCGGATCGTAGGGCTTGGTGATGAGGAAGGCGGGCTCGGGCCGCTGGCCGGTCAAGAGCCGCTCGGGGAACGAGGTGACGAAGATCACCGGCACCTCGAACTGCGCGAGGATGTCGCGCACCGCGTCGAGGCCGGAGGAGCCGTCGGCGAGCTGGATGTCGGCGAGAACCAGCCCCGGCGGGTTCGCCCGGGCCCCCGCCACCGCCTGCGCGGCGGTGCGGGCGATGGTGGTGACGCCGTGGCCGAGGCTCTCGACGATCTCCGAGAGGTCGAGCGAGATCAGCGGCTCGTCCTCGATGATGAGCACCTGCGTCGCCGTCTGGCGGTCGAGCTCGGCCACCGCCTCGGCGGCGAGCCGTCCGACCTCGGCCTCGTCGTGGCCGGTGATCGCCGCCGCCTCGGCGTGGCTGAAGCCCTCGAGGGTGGTGAGGAGCAGCACCTGCCGCCCCTCCGGCGACATCGCCGCCAGCCGCTCCTGCGCGGTGCGCTCGTCGCCGCTGTCGGGCTCGGGCATGGGCGCGTCGATGTCGAGCCCCGTCCACAGCGTGTGGAACAGCCGGTAGAGCCCCACCCGGGCGCCGGCCCCGAGGTCGATCGTCGACGGATCGGCGACGAGCGCGTCGAGGCAGGCGATGACATGGGCGTCGCCGCTCTGCTGCGAGCCGGTCAGGGCGCGCGCATAGCGCCGCAGGTAGGGCAGCTGCGGCGCGATTTCTTGAGAAAGCCTGTTGGACATCGTAACCTTCAATCTCTTCGGACCGGGTCCGGTCTGCGGGTGGCGCGCATCGGCGCCCCGGGTTCGGCGCCTTCCGGGGCGCGGTCCGGACCGCCGCCCCATTCAAGCGCCGAACCCGGGGAAAGTTCCAGTCTGTCGGAACCTTCGCGGAACCGGCGCATTTGAGGGCAGTGTGACATGCCGACCGACGGACGGCCGCGCGAGACGAAACCAGTAGGCGGTGAGCGTATGACGGAAGCCAATACCCGGGCGCCGGGCAACCGGAAGGAAGACTGGATCACCCTCCAGTTCCGCCGGGTCTACGACGACGCGATCCGGGAGGCGGTGCCGCCGGAAATGCTCGAGATGCTGAAGGGCCTCGACGACGACGAGGACGCCGGCGCGGACGACCGGGACGAGGACGGCACCGCGTGAGCACCCCGACCTTCAAGCAGCAGATCGTCGAGGCGATCCCGATGCTCCGTGGCTTCGCCCGCTCGCTGAGCGGCAACCACGACCGCGCCGACGACCTCGTGCAGGAGACGCTCGCCAAGGCGATCGCCAACCGCGACAAGTACAGGATGGGCACCAACCTCCACGCCTGGCTGGTGACCATCCTGCGCAACCAGTACTACTCCGAGGGCCGCCGCCGCTGGCGCGAGGTCTCCGACGCCGAGGGGACCCACGCCGCCCGCCTCGTCGAGCAGCCCGCCCATGCCGCGCACCTCGAGATGCGGGAGTTCCTCGCCGCGCTCCAGGTGCTCCCCGACGACCAGCGCGAGGCCCTCGTCCTCGTCGGCGCGAGCGGCCTCTCCTACGAGGAGGCCGCCGAGGTGCTCGGCACCCGCATCGGCACGGTCAAGAGCCGCGTCTCCCGCGCCCGCGCCCGCCTCGAGGGCATGATGGCCGGCAAGGAAGGCTTCGACCGCGGCGAGGAGGCGATCGCCCTCTCCGCCGCCCGCCTGCGCCAGGCCCTGTCCGTCTGAGACTTCCGCGAAAGGCCGCGCGCGCAGGGCACGCACGGGGGCGCGCCGGCCTGGTGAACAGGGGGTTAACGGCGCAACGAGAATCGCGTAGTTTCAACCTGTTAGGTAGCGTCCCGCGCGCGGGACGCTCCGCGCGATCGGCCCCGAAATGCGGGAAGGCCGCCCCTCGCGGAGCGGCCTTGCTTTCGGCGGGTGGTGGCGGGGGCGCTATCCCCGGCCGCGGATGAGGTGCACGACGGCCGAGATCAGGAAGAGCACGATCGCGACGAAGAAGATCAGCTTGGCGATCGAGACCGCCGTTCCGGCGATGCCGCCGAAGCCGAAGATCGCCGCGATGATCGCGACGACCAGGAAGGCGAGTGCCCAACTCAGCATGACTGTCCTCCGGGGTTCTGTCGGTGCCTGCGCCTCAACGCGCGGCGCGCCGGCCGGGTTCCTCCCGGGCCGCGGAGCCGGTCAGGGCGTCGCCGTCGGCTTCTTCGCCCGCGCCGCGCGCTTCGGTGCGGCCGGCGCGCCCTCGGCCTCCGCCGTCGCCGCCTTGCGCCTCCGCGCCGGCTTCGGCGCCTCCGCCCCCTCCGCCGCCACCGCCTTGCGGGCGCGGGCGGGCTTCTTCGCGGCGGGCTCGACCGCCGGCGTCGAAGGCGGCTCCACCGCCGGTGCGGAAACCGGCCCAGAAACTGACGCGGAAACCGGCGCCGCCGCCGGCGTGGCGAGCTCGCGCTCTGCCCGCTCCCAGTGGGCGCGGTCGCGGCCGTGCGGGCGGCCCTCCTCCTCCCAGATCGAATAGGCGCGCTCGGCGACGCGCGAGCTCTCGGGACTGCGGGCTGGGGTCATGTCGGCCTCCGTTTCTCGTATGATGCTCAAACCCGGGATCGGCCGTCAGGTTCGCTCAAACCCGGGTCCGATTCCAGACCTCACGCACCGAGGCCGGCCCCCGGGGGCCGGCCTCCGCTTCGTCGCCGCCGGGTCTCGCGCGGCCCGGCGTCAGATGACGGGATAGCCGTAGTAGCCCTGGAGGCGGCGGCCGTACTCCGGGTCGTTCCAGTCCGGCTCGTCCTCGGCGAGATAGCTCGGCGCCCCCTCGAGCTGGTCCTTGGAGACGCTCACCACGTACCCGCCCTTGGCGGGATCGTAGTTCAGGCTCTGCCACGGCAGCGGGTGATACTTCTCGCCGAGGCCGAGGAAGCCGCCGAACGACATGATCGCGTATTCGGCGTGGCCGCTCTGCTTGCCGAGCACGATGTCGTCGATGTGCCCGAGGCGCTCGCCCTCGCCGTTGTAGACGTCGGTGCCCTTCACCGTCGTGGCGCGGATGTGGTCGTGGGAGATCGTTTCCTGCATCGCTTTCCCTCCTTCGGGGGCTGGTACAGGGGGAAAACGCCGCGTCGGGAGGGCGGTTCCTCCCGCCGCGCCGCCCCGCGCCTCACCCTCCCGCGAGCGGCCGCGCCGCGGCGCGGAACTCCGTCCACGGGTCGGGGCGATCGAGGACGCGCGCCGGCGCGTTGCGCACGGTGAAGCTCGCCGGCCCGACGTCGGGTCCGAGCTCCTCCCAGGCGAGCGGCATCGACACCGCCGCCCCCGGCCGCGCCCGGCTCGAATAGGGGGCGACGGCGGTGTTGTTGCGCCCGTTGCGCAGGTAGTCGACGAGGATGCGCCCGGTCCGCTTCGCCTTGGCGATCGTCGCGACGTAGCGCTCGGGCGCGTCGCCCGCCATCGCCCGCGCCAGCCCGGCGGCGAAGTCCTTGACCGCGTCCCACCCCGCCCCGGGCACCAGCGGGGTCACGACGTGGAGGCCCTTGCCGCCCGAGGACTTGACGAAGGCCGCGAGCCCGAGCCCGTCGAGCCGCGCCCGCACCTCGCGCGCGGCGGCGATCATCGCCTCCCAGCCGACGCCGTCGCCGGGGTCGAGGTCGAAGACCGCCTGGTCGGGGTGCTCGAGGTCGGCGAGCGTCGACTGCCAGCCGTGGACCTCGAGCGCCCCGCCCTGCACCAGCCCGATCAGCCCCGGGAGGCCGTCGACGGCGAGGAGCGGCGCCGCGTCGTCGTCGCCGAGCGGGTCGTGGAAGGTCACGATCTCGCGGCTCTGCCCCTTCCAGGCGTGCTTGGCGAAGAAGCACTGCCCCGCGATGCCGTCCGGGCAGCGCAGCAGCGCCACCGGCCGGTCGACGAGATGCGGCGCCATCCGCGGCCAGACGGCGGCGTAGTAGTCGGCGAGGTCCTGCTTCGTCACCCCCTCCCCGGGCCAGTAGACCCGCTCCGGATGCGTGAGCTTCACCACCGGCCGCCCCGCGGCGCGCCGGCGCCACGGCGGTCGCCGTCTGCGGGCTCGGCCGTGCAGGCGAAGTCGCGCTCGGCGCGGCAGGTCTCGAGAGCCATCGGCGTCCTCCTGGCGCGGGAACGCCCGCCGATCGGGCGCGGTTCCCCGTCGCACCGTCGCACGGGCCGCCCGTCTCGGGCAAACGGCGGGGGCGAATGGCCGCGCCGCCGAACCTTCGCGGCACCGCGCCGTTGGGAAAGCGGCGGTGATTATCCGGACGACTCCGCCCAAGGAAACGTCCCGATGACACACCGCGCCATCACCGCCCTCGCCCGAACCTTGCAGCCCCGCGTCAGCCTCGGCAAGAGCCGGCCGGGGACGATGTGCCTGCTGATCGTCGGCATGGTCAGCGCCCGGACGGTGAACCTCGGCCACAATCGCCTGCGAGCGGTCCGGGACCAAGCGGCTGAAGGACGAATGGCTGATCGTCGTCTCCAGCCTCCCGCCGCGCACCGCGCTCGCCGCCTGTCGCAAACGCTGGGCCATCGAATGATCCGCGGCCTCAACCTCGAGGACACCCGCCTCACCGACCCCCGCAAGCTCGCCCTCCCGATCGCCCTCGTCGCC